>JAZUCN010000149.1:0-2832 GCA_045639205.1 Oscillospiraceae bacterium
GGTTGCCATCGGCGAACTGGCTGACGGTCTTTCCATTGACCTCAATGCTGTGCCGAAGAAGTATGAAGGCCTTGACGGCACGGAACTTGCCATCAGTGAATCGCAGGAACGTATGGCGGTCGTGGTCGAGCACAAGGACGCCGCGCGCTTTATGGAACTTGCGGCGAGCGAAAATCTCGAGTCGACCATTGTTGCAGAAATTACTGCCGAGCCGCGTCTGCGCATGCGCTGGAACGGCAAGGATATCGTCAGCATCAGCCGCGAATTCCTCAACACCAACGGCGCAGAAAAGCACACCGTCAGCCACAGTGAAGCGGTGCAGGCATTCTCTAAGGATGTACCTGCGAACTTCGCAGATGGCATGCAGACACTGGTCGGTGACCTCAATGTCTGCTCCAAGCGCGGTCTTTCCGAGCGCTTTGACGCGAGCATCGGTGTCGGTACAGTATTGATGCCCTTTGGCGGCAAGTATCAGCAGACACCGCCGCAGGCAATGGTGCACAAGGTTTCTGCCGAGCAGTATGACACGAAGACCTGCTCGTTCATGGCATGGGGATACAACCCCTTTATCGCAGAGAAGAGCCCGTATCACGGCGCGTATCTCGCAGTTGTCGAATCGGTTTCGAAACTGATTGCAACGGGTGCTTCGTTTGAAGACACCTACCTCACATTCCAGGAATATTTCGAGCGCCTGCGCAACGAGCCCACTCGTTGGGGCAAGCCTGTTGCGGCGCTTCTCGGTGCGCTTCGTGCGCAGTTGGACCTGGGCGTTGCGGCTATTGGCGGCAAGGACTCGATGAGCGGCAGTTTTGAAAGCCTCGATGTTCCGCCCACACTGGTCAGTTTCGCGGTGACGACGGATGATATCGCAAATGTCATCTCGCCCGAACTCAAGAGCGCGGGACACAAACTCGTGTGGCTGAAGCCCGCATATGATGAAAACGGTCTGCCCGTGGCAGAATCTTTGCTGAAACTGTATGAAACTGTCCATGCGCTTATGCGCGATGGTAAGGTCTGCGCGGCATATACGCCGACCTTCGGCGGTGTGGCTGAAGCGCTCTTTAAGATGTCGCTCGGCAACCGCGTCGGCGTAAAGATTGACGATGCAATTACGGCAGAAGAAATTTTTGGTTTCGCTTACGGCTCGTTTGTGTTAGAATTGGCACAAGACGAAGAACTCGGCATTGCGCTCGGCACGACCTGTGAAGAATTCAGCCTTACCTGGCGTGGAGAGAAGCTTTGCGGCGAAGCCCTGCAAAAGACCTACGAGGACAAGCTCGAGGGCGTGTATTCGTGCAACATTCAGCAGAGCGAGCAGGATATTCCCACTGTCTGCGCAAAGGCGGACGCATGGGCAAAACCCGCGATTCTCACGGCAAAGCCGCGCTTCCTCATTCCCGTATTCCCGGGCACAAACTGCGAATTTGACACGGCAAAGGCTGTGCGCGAAGCAGGCGGTGAGGCGGAGATTATCGTCATCCGCAACCAGACAGGCGCTGATTTGGCAGAGTCTGTTTCCTATGTTGCCGAGCGCATGCGCCAGGCACAGGTCGTCTTTATTCCGGGCGGCTTCTCGGGCGGTGACGAACCCGACGGTTCGGGTAAGTTTATTACCTCGTTCTTCCGCAGTGCGGCTATCCGCGCAGAAGTTGAGGAACTTCTGAACAACCGCGACGGTCTGATGGGCGGCATCTGCAACGGCTTCCAGGCGCTCGACAAACTCGGTCTTGTGCCGTTTGGCAAAATTGTCGACACCGATGAGACCTGCCCGACTTTGACCTACAACACCATCGGTCGCCATCAGTCGCGCCTTGTGCGCACGCGTGTGGCTTCGAACAAGTCGCCGTGGATGATGGAGGCACAGATAGGCGAAATTTATACCGTTCCCATTTCGCATGGCGAGGGCCGCTTCCTTGCCAGCGAAACGATGCTTGCAGAGCTTGAGAAAAACGGTCAGATTCTGACGCAGTATGTCGACCTTGATGGCAAGCCGACCACCGATGTCAGCTTTAATCCGAACGGGTCTTGCTGGGCAATCGAAGGCATCACATCGCCCGATGGACGCGTGTTTGGTAAGATGGGTCATTCCGAGCGTATTGGCGCAGGATTGTATCAGAACGTTCCCGGTGATTTCGATATGGGACTTTTCCGCAGTGCGGTCAAATATTTCAGGTAAGAGGAGACAGAAAACATGGCACACTATTATTCCGAACCCTCACGCACATTCAGTGAATATCTGCTCGTCCCCGGCTATTCCTCCGAGGATTGCAGACCCGACAATGTCAGCCTCAAAACGCCGCTCGTGAAGTTTAAGCGCGGCGAAGAGCCTGCAATCAGCCTGAATATTCCAATGGTGTCTGCTGTCATGCAGTCCGTTTCGGATGACACGATGGCAATTGCCCTTGCAAAAGTTGGCGGCATGTCGTTTATCTATGGTTCGCAGTCGATTGAGTCCGAGGCGGCGATGGTAGCACGCGCCAAGGCCTACAAGGCAGGCTTTGTGCGCAGTGACAGCAACCTCAAGCCCGATGATACGCTGGCAGATGTCCTGGCACTGCTCGAGCAGACGGGTCACTCGACGATGGCTGTCACGGAAGATGGCTCGCCCAACGGCAAACTTGTCGGTCTTGTGACAAGCCGCGACTACCGCGTCAGCCGTATGTCGCCCGATGAGAAGGTCAGCTCGTTTATGACTCCCGCTGACAAGCTCATCACCGCACCTGCGGACACGACGCTCAAGGGTGCAAACGATATCATTTGGGAGCACAAGCTCAACGCCCTGCCCGTTGTCGATGACAACGGCTGTCTGCAGAGTTTTGTTTTCCGCAAGGA
>JAZUCN010000150.1:0-5150 GCA_045639205.1 Oscillospiraceae bacterium
ATCAAGACCTCGACGGGCTTTTCTACGGGCGGAGCTACGTTTGAGGATGTGGCGCTGATGAAGAAACATGTTGCGCCGCATGTGAAGGTCAAGGCCGCAGGCGGCATTTCCTCGATTGCAGATGCGGAAAACTTCCTTACGCTCGGCGCGGACAGGCTCGGCACTTCGCGCATCGTGAAAATCGTGAAACAGAATGAAATGAAATAAAAAAGGAGAACGAAGAACATGGCTATGTATCCGACTGCACACAACAATGCAAGACCCGAAGATTTTGGACAGACTGTCCTTATGCCCGGCGATCCGCTGCGTTCGAAATTCATTGCGGAGAATTTCCTGACTGATGCAAAGCTTGTCAACAACGTCCGCGGCGTGCAGGGTTACACCGGTATGTATAACGGCACGCGCGTGTCGGTCATGGCATCGGGCATGGGTATGCCGTCGATGGGCATCTACTCCTACGAACTGTTTAACTTCTTTGATGTACAGAATATCATCCGCATCGGCTCGACGGGCGCGTTGCATGAGCGCATTCATCTGCGCGACATCGTTATCGCGCAGGGTACGTGCACGGATTCGAATCTGCAGGGACAGTATCATCTGCCCGGCACGTTTGCGCCGATTGCGGACTATGAGGCACTGGAAACCTGCGTGAACACCGCGCGCGAGATGGATCTTCGCTTCCATGTGGGCAACGTGGTTTCCTCCGACCGCTTCTACGGCGATGATGAAGACCTGCCCGAACAGATGCGCAGTGCCTACCTTTGGGCGAAGATGGGCGCACTTTGTGTCGAGATGGAAACGGCGGCTTTGTATATGAACGCGGCACGTTGCGGCAAGCGCGCGCTCGGTCTCTTCACGGTTTCCGACCACATCATTCTGCACGAAGAGTGCACGGCGGAAGAACGCCAGAATTCGTTCACGCAGATGATGGAGTTGGCGCTGAAAACGGCTGTAAAACTGGAGAAATAAGCACGCAGGAGGAGTTCTATGAAACGCATCTTTTTGATCGTGCTCGACTCGTGCGGCATTGGTGCGGCGCCCGACGCGGCTGATTTTGGCGATGTCGGTGCTGATACCCTGCGCTCGTGCGCGGGCTCAAAAGAACTGAATATCCCCAATCTGCTTGCCGCAGGTCTGGGCAATCTCGACGGCGTAGACTATCTTCCCAAGACTGACGCGCCCACCGCGGCGCTTGCGCGATTGCAGGAGCGCTCGCGCGGTAAGGATACGACCATCGGTCATTGGGAGATTGCAGGTCTTGTTTCCGAGTATCCCCTGCCGACCTATCCGAATGGTTTTCCCGAAGAGATTTTGAAGCCGTTTTCCGAAAAAACAGGCAGAGGCGTACTTTGCAATGCTCCGTACTCGGGCACGGATGTCATCCGTGACTACGGAAAAGAGCATGTGGAAACGGGCGATCTGATCGTCTACACCTCGGCAGACTCGGTGTTCCAGATTGCGGCTCACGAGTCGATTGTGCCGCCCGAGCAGCTCTATGAATACTGCCGCATCGCAAGAGAACTGCTCGTCGGCAAGCATGGCGTGGGCAGAGTCATTGCCCGTCCGTTTGAGGGCGATTGGCCGTTCTCGCGCACGTCAAGACGGCACGACTACTCGCTTGAGCCGCCCGGAAAGACGCTTCTCGACGCCATCAAAGAGGCAGGCAAGAGCGTCATCGGCGTGGGCAAAATCAACGATATTTTCGCGGGCATCGGTCTGACAAAGTACAGCTATTCTTCCTCGAACGCCGATGGCATGGCGCAGACGCTGGCGCTGGCAAAAGAGGATTTTGAGGGTCTTTGCTTTGTCAATCTCGTTGATTACGATATGGTTTTCGGTCACAGACGCAATCCCGACGGTTATGCCAAGGCGCTGTCGGAATTTGACGCATGGCTTCCGCAGCTGCTCGCCGAACTTGGCGAGGACGACATGGTGATGATCACGGCGGACCATGGCTGCGACCCGGGATATATGGCGCACACCGACCACACGCGCGAATATGTGCCGCTGGTGATGTTCGGCAAGGGCGTGAGGCCCGTCAATCTCGGTACGAGGCTGGGGTTCTGCGATATTGCCGCGACAAGTGCGGAGCTTTTGGGCGTCGAGTATGACACCCCGGGCGAAAGCTTTGCCGCGCAAATCCTCGGATAAAGAGACAAACGGCATTTTGCCGATACAGAGAGGAGCCGCGATGCGATGGTATTGAGTATTCCATCCGGCGCAATTTGGATTGTTTATGTGTTTTTTGGTCTTTGGGCGGTGCTCTATGGCGCGTATGCTGTGGGTTACTTCCGCGCACAAAGACCGAAAAAGGGAACGCTTGAGTGGATTTCGCTTGTAGACAAGCCGCAGGTGCGGTTTGCCTGCCATGACGGAAGCCTGTCCAGGCGGGATATTTTGCCGATTCTGCTTTGCGCGCTGTTTGCGCTCGGCTGTTGGGGCGGCGTGTTTTTGCTGACGCTGCCGGCAGAAATTTTGTCCATGCTTCGGGGCTTTTCGCTCGTTGCAAAGACAGTTTTGAGTTATGCCGTTGCACCTTTGGCGGCGAGCCTGGGCGCATATTTGCTTGCAAAGAAGCTGTGCAAAAACGAATGGCTGGCGGCACTTGCGGCAGGCTTGGTGGCGCTTGACTTGCGCGCGGACATCATTTTGCCTGCGTTTTGGCTTCCTGCGGCGCTGTTTGCCGTGCGCTACTGCGAAAAGAGCCAAAAGCGCGGCACGGTTTCCTGCGGACTGGAGCTTGCGGCAATGGCGGCCATCTGCGCGGTTGGCTGCTATGTGCGCGCGGAACTGCTGTTTTGCGCGGGGGCGCTCTATGCGCTCGTGCTTGTGGCGGGAGTTGCTCGCGTGGTGCGGCAGAAAGACCTGGAAGCATGGCTTCGCCTGCTTGCAGGGGCTGTTTTTGTGCCGTTTGTGATGGCGCTGGTGTGGACACTTTGTCAGATTCCTGCGGCAATCATGTCGGGTGTTATCCTGCCGAAGGGCTTTGTAAACGGCGATTTTTGGCTGTGGCTTTGGCTTCGTGTGGAGCTGACAGGTCCGAAACTTTTGACATCCGCACTTTCCGCGATGCAGGATGCGGTTTCGATTGCGGCGGTTATCGTTGGCGCGTTTTCTGCCGTGTGCTGTCTGCACGCAGGCTTTAAGCGCGGTGATTTGTGCGCACTGGCGGCGGTGTGGCTGTTTGTGGCATTTGCTGTTTTGTGGGCGTTTGGATTTGGTTCTGTAACGGCGAGCGTTGCGTTGGTGTTCTGCTATAGTGCGGCAACATATCATCGGCGCGGCGGTCGGCTGGGGATTGCACTGAGCACGGCAGGACTTTTGGCACTGTATCTTGGCGTTTTTGCGGCGCTTTGGATTTAATTTTTACGTTTGGAGGAATTTATGATGATTGCACTGGGTTGCGACCATGGCGCATACGATTTGAAAGAACTGGTAAAGAAGCATCTTGAGGCGAAGGGCATCGAGTATAAGGATTTTGGCTGCTACGATAAGAGCAGTTGCGACTACTCCGACTTTGCCGCACCTGCCGCGCAGGCGGTAGCAAACGGCGAGTGCGAAAAAGGCATCGTGCTGTGCACGACGGGCATTGGCGTTTCCATCGCGGCAAACAAAATTAACGGCGTGCGCTGTGCGCTTTTGAGCGACGTGATGTCCGCGCGGCTGACGCGTGAGCACAATGACACCAACGTGATGGCCATTGGCGCAGGCGTTGTCGGTCAGATGCTGGCACTGGAAATCATTGATACGTGGCTTGGCACGGCGTTTTCGAATGAGGCGCGCCATCAGCGCCGTATCGACAAGGTCATGGCTTTGGAAAAGTAAGAAAATAAGAAAGCGGACAGCCGATTGGCTGTCCGCTTTTTGTTTGTCTTTATGCAAGCAACTGCTCAAGAGCCGCGAGTTTGAGGCTCGTGCAGAAAACTTCCATTGCCTGCTCGAGTTCGGAAACGGGAGGAAGCGAGGGAGCGATGCGGATGTTCGAGTCCTGCGGGTCGATGCCGTAGGGGAAGGTCGCGCCTGCGCCCGTCATCACGACGCCTGCCTGCTTGCAAAGCGCCAGCGTGCGCTTGGCAAGACCGGGAGCGGTGTTGACCGAGACGAAGTAGCCGCCCTTCGGGCGCTGCCACGAAGCGATGCCCAGGGGGGCAATCTGCTCATCGAGGTAACGCAATACGCAGGAGAACTTCGGGCCGAGAATTTTCGCGTGCTTTTTCATCAGCTCAAGCGTATGCGCGCGGTCTTTGAGGTAGCGCACATGGCGGAGCATGTTGACCTTGTCATACGAAATGGTCTGCACGGTCAGGAGTTTGAGCATATACTGGATGTTCTCTTCCGAAGAAGCCATGACCGACACACCTGCGCCGGGCAGGGTGATTTTCGAGGTCGAGGCAAATTCAAAGACCATATCCGCGTTGCCCGCCTCACGGCAGAGCGTGAGAATATCGGCAAACGGGACAAACTCACCTTCAAACTCGTGCAGGCAGTAGGCATTGTCCCACATGAGAACGAAATCCTTTGCTGCGGGCTTCATCGAAGCGATGCGCGCGATGGTCTCGTCGGAATAGATGATGCCGTCGGGGTTGGAGTACTTCGGCACGCACCACATGCCCTTGACCGCGGGGTCTTTGATGAGGTCCTCCACCATATCCATGTCGGGACCCGTCGGGGTCATGGGGATGGTGATCATCTCGAAGCCAAAGGTTTCGGTGATCTTAAAGTGACGGTCATAGCCGGGCGCGGGGCAGAGGAACTTGATGGTATCCAGCTTGCACCAAGGCTTTTCCGAATGCAGAAGGCCGTGCGTGTATGCCTTCGAGATGGTGTCAAACATCAGCGTCAGCGATGCGTTGCCGCCGATGAAGCACTCTTCCGGCTTACAGCCGAGCAGGTCTGCAAACAGAACCTTTGCTTCCCACAGACCATCGAGCTCGCCATAGTTGCGCGCATCGACACCACAGCTGACGCAGTCTTCGGGTGTCTTGAGCACAGTGAGGATGTCCGAAACGAGGTCAAGCTGTTCCTTACCGGGCTTGCCGCGGGCCATGTTGAGCTTCAAACCGAGCGCTTCAAGCTCGGAAAAATGTGCTTTGACGGATGCATATTCGGTTTCCAGCTGTGCGCGGGAGAGAGTTTTGTAAGCAGTATCC
>JAZUCN010000151.1:0-5779 GCA_045639205.1 Oscillospiraceae bacterium
TGATTCGCGCGCTGACGACCAGAACAATGACGGGCGGCAGCGAGGATTCGACCTTCCGCGAGCTTGGCACGATGCTCATCATTGACGATGTGATCCCTGCCATCCGCACAGCATTGCGCGCAAAATTTATGCGGGCAAAAAACAATGCGCTCACGCGCAAAGCCATCCGCAATCAGGTGGTCATCGAGCTCGAAGACCGCATCGAGCGCGAAATCATCGAAAGCTATGAGAATCTGACGGTCAGCGCATCGACGGAGGATGCGACGGTTTGCGTGGTGGAGTTCTCGTTCACGGTGGTCCATGGGCTCAACCGCATCAGTCTGGTTGCACATATCAGTGTTTAAGGAGGCGAGACGATGGCAACGGCAAAAATTCCGACAACGGCGGATATTTATCTGGAAGTAGACGGCGTGCGCGTGGCGGTGGTGCAGAGTTACAAGGCAACGGCCAAGCGCACGAGCAAGCCCATCTATGCCTTTGGGCAGGAAGAGCCTGTGGCGACGATTCGCGGACAGGGCAAGTACACCATTGAGCTGACGCGTATTTACGCAACGGACGAGGCGATTCGTGACGGCATCAGTTTTATGGACCTGGAGGATTTCTCGCTCGTCATCTGCAAGCCTGACCGCAGTATCATCTACACGGGCTGTCAGTGGAGCGAGGTGCAGCAGAGTGCGGATGTTGGCGGCAATGTGATGGAAAAGGTCACGATTGAAGCCAAGCGCCGCCTGGAGAAGGCAGAATGATTTCCAAGCGGCTGCTGCGGTTTTTGGCAAGAGGGCGCGGCGTGCGCATCGGGCGCATTGACCTGCATGCTATTTCGGCGCAGGAACTTCTGCAGGCGCACGCGCAGGCAAAGGAAATGGCAGAGCATCAGCCGGAAGCGGAAGGTTTGTATCTCAACGCCTGTATTCTCGCCAAGGCGGCAAGAAAGGACGGCAGGCGCGTATTTGCAGATGGGGCGCATGTGATGCGCATGCTTTCTGCTGAGCAGATTGCGCAATGGGCAGAGCGCTACCTCGAACTGTGCGCATCGGAACTTCCGCCGAGTGAGGATGATGAGCGCGAGGAATTTCTGCGTGAACTTTCCGCACAGCCGTATGAGCGGCTCAAGTGGCGCGTTTTGCGCGCGTTTGGGGTGCTTCCCTCGGAAGCACGCGCCAAGCAGATGACAGATGGCGATTATCTGTACTGCGTGATGCAGATGGTGCTCGATGGGCGCGAGGAGTTGGAAAGGCTCTGCCCTGCCTGCCGTGAAGAGCGGCTTTTGCGCCGCTGCAGTTGCTGTGGGGAAATCCTCGCAGAGGAAAATGCTGCGTTTGATGAAGAACGCTATGAGGAGCTGAAACGCGATGGGTTACATAGAGGAACTTCTGCGCAGGCATAGGCACATCGCGCTGGCGCTGGAGGTACAGCCGATGATGTTGGATGAAACATGGGGCGCGCTGCGCGCGGAGCGCATCATTGGTGCATCGGAACAGGAGATGGCGTCCGAGCAGGCGCGTTTGGCGGCGGAGCGACTGTATGGGGAAGTTGCGCAGGCGCAGGAAAATCCGTCCCAAACGGCGGCGGTGATTACGCGCACCTTGCAAGAGCGCGTACTTTCGCACACGCAGGCGATTCCTGAACAAATCGGCGGTATTTCCCAACAGGTTCAGACGATGCAGGAGCGGCTGATGGAAACTGTGCGGGAGGCATCTGTGATGCAGACGGCATCGGCAGGGCTTTCGCAGGTTTCAATGGATGATATTTCGCGCTATTTTGAGCGCGATGCAAGAAGATACGGAGGATGACGATGCTGGCGAAGATGCGTTACAAATCGTTTGTTTGGCCAAACAACCCCGAAACATACACCCTGCAGTGCGCGCGCACGACCGTGGTGCACAAGATTCCGTTTGGCGGCTCTATGGTGCAGGATCTGGGCGATGCATGCACCATCCTGCGCGGAAACGGAGAGTTTTTCGGAGCGGGCGCGTATGACACATTTCGCAGATTGCAGAAGGTGTTTTCAGGCGGCGGTGCGGGGGTGCTGTTTCATCCCATCCTCAAGAGCAAGCGTGCGTATTTTACAAAACTGGAACTGACGCAGAAACCGTGCGCGGATCATGTGGCATACAGCTTTGAATTCTGCTGTACTGAGGAAACTGCGCAGGCGGACGAGGCAAAAAATGCAGAGCGCTGGCATGTGGTATCGGCAGGGGAAACGGTTTGGTCTGTCTGCGCGGATTTTGATATCCCGGTGCAGGAATTTGTGAAGCTGAATCCGCATATCGGGGATGTCGGTACGATTGTGGTTGGGCAGGAGGTGCGTGTTGGTTGAAGTGCACGGTCACGGACTTTGCAGGCAACATCACGTGCCTGCCTGAACTTCTGCGGTGGGAGTTTTGCCGCACGGATGGCGAACCTTGTGACAGTTTCTGCGTAGAGTTTGCGGCTGAGCGCGGTGATTTGCAGTGGCTGTCGGGTGCGGTGGAATTTTCTGCGCTTCAGAGGAATCAGCCCGTGTTTACGGGCGTGGTGGATGACTATGAGCTTCGCCTTTCGCCCAAGGGATTTACCGCGCAAATCAGCGGGCGCGGTATGGCCGCGCGGCTGATGGACAACGAGGTACGTGCGGCGGAGTTTTTTAGAGCCCAGGCGGCGGATATTTTTGCGAAATATGTGCTACCGTACGGCGTTTTGAAAATTGAGGCGGACGATATGCCTGCGGTCGAGCAGTTTGCGGTGGAGACCGGCGATTCGTGCTGGCAGATTTTGTGTGGGTTTTGCAGGCACAGCGCGGATTTGTATCCGCGGTTTTCTGCCGATGGAACGCTCATCATCCGCAAGGAAGGCGAGCCGGAAATTGTGCGTATTGGCGCGTCGCAGGTTCTCGATGCCTGCTTTACGGACAGCCGCTATGGTGTTGCGAGCAGGCAGGTCATGGTCAACACGCGAAACGGCACGCAGGTCACGGCGGAAAACAGCGAGTTTTTATCGCGCGGCGGAAACAGTGTGCGCGTCAATGGCAGAACAGGCACGCGCGTGCGCGCGGTATGGCGCACAGCACAGCAGAGGCTCAATGACAGTGCGCGCGAGAGCCGTCTGCTTCGTCTGCAGGTGGCAGGCAGTTTTTTGGCAGAACCATGTCAGCGGGTGCAAGTTTCCCTGCCGAAGATGGGTCTTGACGGCGTGTTTACGGTGCAGTCGGTGCAGTCGCAGTGCAGTCAGTCGGGCGAGCTATGCACGCTGATTTTGAGGTGATGGGTATGTGGCTTTCAAAGAAGATGGCGCGCGGCGCGCGGGAAGAAGATGCGGCGACACTTGGCACAGTGTCGATTGGCGGGCACGATGCGGCGGTTATCACCGACGGTGAAAAGCGAAATGCCAAACTGATCACGCCCGGTGGATACTGCTGGCAGCCCGATGCGGCTGACAATGTGTTGGTCATCAAGGGCAACGAACTGTATGTGCCCGGGGTGCTCAGCGAGGATGTGCGCGCGGTCAAGCCCGGGGAGATTCTAATCTTTTCCAAAGGGGCGAGTATTTTGCTCGAAAATTCGGGCTCGATTCGCATCAGCGGACGCGTGCGCATCGAGGGCGAACTGCTCGTAAACGGGAAAAAGGTGGTCACGGAAGAATGATGGAAAACTTACTGCGAAACGGAGATTATGTGCCCGACGGATTCGGCGGTTTTGTGCGCTTGCGCGGCGCGGAAAAGACACTTGCGCGGGCGCTGTTTTGCCTTACGTGCAAACGCGGCGCGATGGTGTTTCTGCCCGAACTTGGCAGCAGGCTTTATGCACTGGGGAAAGAAAAATCGGCGAATTTGGAGCAGGTCGCGGAGCAGTATTGCGCCGAGGCGCTTGCGCCGTTGGGCGTGGAGATTAGCAAACTTCAGCTTCGCGTGCCCACAAAGGGGCAGGCGGTTTTGGAACTTTGGCTGGAATATGACGGAGAAACGAGGCAGGTGGAGGTGAATCTATGAGAGAGGTTTCGGAGATCTATGGGCAGATGCTGGAGGTTTTCGAGGAGAAAACGGGCTTTGCCATGGATGATGGCGCAGACCTGGCGGTGCGATTGTATGCCGCGGCGGCACAGCTGCAGGCGCTGTATATCTATGCCGAGTGGGTCATGCGGCAGAATTTTCCGCAGACGGCAGATGCAGAGCATCTGGACAATCATGCCGCGCTTCGCGGTATCACGCGCAAAAATGGCGCAAAAGCCGAAGGCGTTTTGCGGTTTCGCATTGAGCAGGCGCTGGGCGAGGATTTGCCCATTGAAAAAGGCGTCGTCTGCACGACGGCGGGTTTGGTGCGCTTCGAGACAACGCAGGCAGGCGCAATCAAGGCGGGCGAATTGTACGCAGATGTGCCCGCGGTTGCGCAGAATGCAGGCGCGGCGGGCAATGTGCCTGCGCAGAGCATCACGCAGATGAGCCTTGCGCCAGCGGGTGTGGTGGGCGTGACGAATCCTGCGGCGTTTACGGGCGGCACGGATGCCGAGAGCGATGAGGCGCTCCGCGCGCGTGTGATGGATACCTTTTTGCGCCTTCCCAACGGCGCGAATGCGGCATTTTATGCCTCGCGCGCACTTTCGCATGAGGGCGTGGAGGCGGTTGAGGTAATTCCGCGTGTTGCGGGCGTTGGTACCGTTGGGCTGGTTGTGGCGGCGGCAGATGGCGTGGATGAACAGGCGCTGTTTTCCGAACTGCGCGCGGATATCGAGCCGCTTCGCGAGATTGCCGTGGATGTGCAGATTCTCGCGCCGCAAGAGCGAACGGTCGATGTCGATATCTGTATCAAGCCTGCCGCAGGCGTAGAGTTCGAGGCGGCAAGCGCCGCGGTGCAGACGGCGATTGGCGCATTTTTTAACGGAAAACTTCTCGGCAAGCCCGTTTACTGCGCGTCACTGTGCGCGGCAATTTACAATACGGGTATGGTAGAGAACTATCGCCTGCTTGCGCCCTGGCAGGATATGGAGGCAGAGAAGGCGGTTTTGCCGAAGCTCGGCACGCTTCGCATTGTGGAGGCTGAGGCATGACGATGACGCAAGGGCTGATTGACCTGCTCGCGCCGCTCGGCATTTACAGCTTCCGCGAGGGGAGCTTTTCGCTTGCGGAACTGCAGGCGCTTGGCGCGCAGTTGGATAAAGCGAAACAGGAACTTGCGCGCGTGCTTCGTGAGAGCATGGTGCTTACCGCGCAGGAAGAGGGGCTTTCGCAGATGGAACACCTGCTTGGCATGGGTTCGCCTGCGGAGGATCTCAGCACGCGAAGGGCGCTTTTGATGGCGCTTTTGCGCATCGGCGGTGACAGTTTTACCCTGCAGGGTATTCGTGACAGCCTTGCCGCGTGCGGCGTAGCGTGCGTGGTGGAGGAAACGGAGAAAGCCAATCATGTGCGTGTGCGCTTCCCCGATGTGATGGGGATTCCCGACGGTTTTGCGCGGATGAAGGGCATCATCGAGATGATTTTGCCGTGTCAGTTGGATATTTTTTACGCGTTCCGCTGGTGTACATGGGGCGAAACGGAAGATTACGGGCTTACATGGGAAAAACTCGGCGCGATGAGCTGGCACGATTGGCAGGTCTATACGGAATAAAAATCACCCCCGACGGGAATCCGTCGGGGGTGTTTTTGCACTTTTTAGTTCATGCAATGTGGGCAGGCGTGGTAGCCGTTGGACTCTGCCAGGCGGCGGCTGTATGCCCAAAAACTTTTGCGCGGGAAATTGCCGCAGTCATAGCGGTGGAAATATCCCGTGCCGTCGTTTTCAACGAACACCACATACGAGTCCAT
>JAZUCN010000152.1:0-1943 GCA_045639205.1 Oscillospiraceae bacterium
GATGTCGCCATCAAGCATTTCTGCGCGCAAGGCGAGACGACGGGCGGCATCAATGCCAGCGCCGCGCGCATCGGCAAGCGTGAATTGCAGGAGATTCATCTGCAGGGGACAAGAGCCTGCTGTGCAGAAAAACCTGCAAGCATCATGGTTACCTATAATGAGGTCGATGGTGAGCAATGCTGCGCAAGCAAGTGGCTGCTGCAGGATGTTCTGCGCAAGGAATTTGGCTTTGACGGCTTTACCATGTCCGACGGCATCGCCGTTGATGCACTCTGCAGACTCACGGCAGACCATATGCATGCGGGCGCGCTTGCCATGAACGCAGGTGTGGATGCCGATTTATGGAACAAATCCTTCCGCCTTTTGGAGCAGGCGGTAGAGCAGGGGCTCGTCAGCACGGCGCGCATTGACGAAGCCGCAGGCAGGATTTTGCGGCTGAAATTCCGCCGCGGGCTGTTTGATGAGCCTTTTGTCCCCGAAAATACATACTGGCAGAGTTTTACCTACGATGCGTATCCGCAGTCAAAACAGATTGCGGACGAAGGTATTGTCCTGCTGAAAAATGATCAGAAAATCCTGCCGCTCGATGCAGAAAAACCGCTCCGCGTGGCAGTAATCGGTCCAAATGCCGATGCGATTTACAATCAACTTGGCGACTATACGGCAAATGTGCGGCAGGAAAACTGCGTGAGTGTGTGGCAAGGTCTTTGCACGCATGCCGGAACCGCCACGCTTGAGAAATACCTCGGCTGTGAGATGTTCGGCACGCCCAATGCCGTTTGCGAGCAGGATATCGAAAAAGCATGCCGCGCGGATGTCATCATCGCGGTGCTTGGCGGCTCATCGAGTCGTTTTGCCGCGGCGAATTTTGACGAAAACGGCGCGGCAGGCGCGCAGGCTTCGCAGACGATGGACTGCGGCGAGGGTGTCGATGCGGCAGACCTGCAACTGGCAGGCGGACAGTTAGAACTTCTTCGCCGCCTGCATGAGAGCGGCAAGCGCGTCATCACGGTGCTCGTGCAGGGAAGACCCTATGCCATGGAGCAAATCGACGCAAATTCCGACGCTATCTTGTGCGCATTTTATCCGGGACCCATGGGCGGGGAATCGATTGCGCAGGTGCTCTTCGGAGAAATCTGCCCCTCGGGCAGACTTCCTGTGTCGCTTCCGAATCGCGCGTCGCAACTTCCTGTCTACTACAATTATAAAGATTCTTATCCCGCATTCCGTTATTGTGATGGCAATGCAAAACCCAAATACAGTTTTGGCTGTGGCTTGAGTTACACGGAATTTGCCTTTACGCAGGCACATGCGCCGCAGTTGGTCAGCCTTTCTGAACTCAAGAAAGACGGCGGCGTAAGCATCAGCGTAAGCGTGCAGAACACGGGCGATCGCGCCTCATATGCCGTGCCGCAGTTATACATCCACCGTGCACAGGGCATTGTCACCTCGCGCATCCGCCAACTTTGCGACTTTGAGAAGATTTGGCTGGAAGCAGGCGAGTGCAAGCAGGTCAACCTGCGCATTGATGCCCGGCAATTGATGCAATTTGCGCCCGACGAAACATGGCAATTGCCTAAGGGTAAGATTGAATGGTTCATTGCCGATGGCGGCATCGAGCATCAGACAGGCGCATTTGTCATCGAATAAGGAGAATGTTATGCAGAGAATTACTTTTACCGCAAACGGCGCAGAGGTCATCGGCTATCTGCATGAGGTTTATCCCACGATGGTTTGCCATCGCGTGCGCCCCGCGATTGTCATCTGCCCGGGCGGCGCGTATGAGTTTTTGTGCGAGCGCGAGGCAGACCCTCCTGCACTGCACTTCTTTGGCAAGGGCTATAATGTGTTTATCCTGCGTTATTCCGTCGGAGCCGAGGCATCGGGTTACCGCCCGCTTCGTCAGCTTGCAGAAGCGGTGAGCACCGTGCGCCGCAACAGCG
>JAZUCN010000153.1:0-3590 GCA_045639205.1 Oscillospiraceae bacterium
ACCTGCGCCAGCCCATTTCATAAGCGGCTCGTAGATGCCAAGTGCACCGAGCAGAACGCCTGTGACTACATAGGCTGTCAGGATTCTTGCCGGGGTAAGTTTTGTTTTGTCAACCAAAATTTGTCCGATCACACAAAATGCTCCACCGACGACAAATGCTTTTACATATTCCATGATTACATCCTTTCCGTGCTGAGCCACAGCGCATGGCAAATGGAGGGGATAGATTCACCCTGAAAACTTGAAACAGGGGACATCAGTGCGCCCGTGGCGCAGAACAGAAGATTGCGGATTTCCTTCTTCTGCATTTTTTGAAGCAGATAACCGCAAAGTACGCTTGCGCCACAGCCACAGCCCGAACCGCCTGCATGCACGTCCTGCTTTTTTGTGTCAAAAATCAGCAATCCACAGTCGCGATGGACGGCTGAAATGTCGATCCCGTCAAGTTTCAGCAGATCAATCAGCGCCTGTGTGCCGATGCTCCCGAGGTCACCCGTGGCAATCATGTCATAATCTTCCGGTTGTTTGTGAAAATCCTGCAGATGTGTGCGGATGGTATCATAAGCCGCAGGCGCCATCGCCGCGCCCATGTTTGCCGCATCCTTGATGCCTGCATCTTCGATGCGTCCAATACTCGCGCCGCGCACAAATATGCCTGAATCACCGTTGCCGACGATACAACAGCCCGAGCCAGTAACTGTCCATTGCGCCGTTGGCGTGCGCTGACCGCCGTAGGCAAGCGGAAGGCGATACTGACGCTCGGCGGAGGCAAAGTGTGAGGAGGTGAGTGCGGCGGCCCGTGAGGCATAGCCCCCATCGACACTGCAGGATGCCAAAAGCAAGGATTCTGCCATGGTCGAGCATGCGCCGTAAAGACCCAAAAATGGAATTTGGGTGTCGCGGATTGCGAATGCGGAACTGATGCACTGGTTGAGCAGGTCGCCTGCAAACAGCACGTCGATATCTTCATATGAGAGTCCGATCTTTTCTCTTGCTGTGTCAAGCGCTAGCTGCTGCATACGGCTCTCGGCTTTTTCCCACGATTTTTCGCCAAAGCTTGTATCGTCATTGACCTTGTCAAAGTATTTGCCGAGTGGGCCTTCGTGCTCCTTCTTGCCACCGATGGCGGCGTGTGAGAGTATCGCAGGGGAGGAGGGAAACACGATGCTCTGTTTTCCAATTTTGTGCAGGGGCATTTTATCACTTCCTGTTTTGGATTGATTTTAGTATGTGACAATATCAAAAAAATAACCGTGGATGAAAAACATCCACGGCCAAGAGGAATGGAAAAATGAAAAAGAAGTCGCACAGATATTCTGTGCGGCTTCTGTTGTTTTATACATAAAATTATTTGCTTGTCAGTGCGCGTTTGAGCCAAACCGAACCAACATCGAGTGCGGTATAGAAACCGTCTTTGATGCTCTTCTTTAAGATGCGGTCTTTTGCGCGGACATTCGGGTCGGTGAGCTGAAGCTCGACCGAAACCTTTGTTGCAATCTCCATATCGCCCTGCTTCTGCGATTCTAATACCTGAAGCATCACGATATGCGAATCGGCCATCGAGCCGTAGTAAATCATGGTGTCTTTTCTCATCAAGGGATAGCCTTTATAAGTCAGAATGCTCTTTTCTTCTGCCATAGTAACCTCCTGCAAACTCTGCGCGGCAAATGATGCCGTCTGTATTAAAACATATTTTACACGAGAACCGCCGCAGTTTCAAGCCCCCGATAAAAAAAGACAGGCGGCTGTGCGTACAGCCGCCTGTAATTGCTTTGTAAGCTCAGTCAAACAGATAGTGTCTGACCAACTCCTGCAGCATTTCGTCGCGGTCGATCTTGCAGATCAGACTGCGGGCGTTATTGTAGTTCGTGATGTATGTCGGATCTTCCGAGAGAAGGTAGCCGACGATCTGATTAATCGGATCATAGCCTTTTTCACTCAACGCACTGTATACAGTGTTGAGCACGACCTTCATCTGTTCGTCCTTTTCACTTGGAACTACAAATTTGATGGTGTTTCTTTCCATGCGTCTACCTCCATCACGAAATCTCTTGATGCTATGATAATACATTTTTAGGGAAATGTAAATCACTGCAATATTTCAATTGTGTTACAAGTTTTGCACAAGGAGTGTGAAAAGATAGAAATACGCAGAAATTTGTCATTATCGGATGACAACGCCCAGTTCCTTCTGCAAATTCTCGAGAACCTTGTTGATGACACCTGTCGAATCATCATCGGTGAGTGTGCGGTCGTCCGCGCGCAGAAGCAGGCTAAATGCCACGCTCTTTTTACCTTCAGCGATGCCGGGACCACGATAGATATCGAACAGCTGGATGTTGCGCAGGAGTTTGCCGGCGCACGAGGCAATGCACTTTTCGAGCTGACCGACCGTGATTGCCTCGTCACAGACGAGTGCAAGGTCACGCGTGACAGCGGGGAACTTGGGCAGTGCGTGGAACACGCGCTCTTCAGCCAAAAGCGTCTGCAGAAGGTCGAAGTTCAGTTCCGCGACATAGACTTCCGTGCCAATCTCGTAGTTTTCAGCAACGAGCGGATGCACCTGACCGATGACGCCGAGCACCTTGCCGTCTACAACGATATCTGCACAGCGACCGGGATGATAGGACGGGTTTTCGGTGTTGGGAACATATTCTGCAGGCAGGACGTTCAGCTGTTTCAGCAGTGCGTCAACTTCGCCCTTGACGGTGAAGAAGTTTGCCTTTTCGCCATAGGTGCCGAGAATCATGCGAACCTGCTCGTTGGGAAGCTCTTCGCCCTCAACAGGCAGATATACGCGGCCAAGCTCATAGAGTTTGACATTCTTGTTCTTATGCGCGTAGTTGCGAGAGAGAATGCCAAGCATGCTCGGAAGAATAATGGTGCGCATGATGGAAGTATCTTCGCCCAGCGGGTTGATGATTTCAATCGTCTTGCGCAGGGGAGAGTCTGCCGCAATACGCACGGAATCAAAGATGGTAGGCGAGACGAACGAGTAGGTGATAATCTCGCTGTAACCGAGGCTTCTTGCAACTGCGCCTGCAGTGTTTTCCATCATCTGCGCAGGCGAGTATCCGCCCTTGGTCGTAGCGCCGCGCATGAGTGTGGTTTCAATCTTGTTATAGCCGTAGAAACGGGCAACTTCTTCGGAGATATCCGCCGTCGAGCGAAGATCGGGACGCCAGGAGGGAACGATAATTGTGTCGCCTTCAACGCTCACTTCTTCGCGGCGAAGATATTCAATCATTTCTTCACGAGAGATGTCGGTGCCGAGAAGCGCATTGATGCGCTCGGGCTCGAGCGGCAGGGTGAAGGTTTCGGGAACGTAGTTGATGACATCGATGATGCCGTCAAGAACTTCACCGGCGCCGAGCATTTCGACGAGCTCACATGCGCGGTTGACAGCGGGGACCGTCAGCATCGGGTCAATGTCTTTTTCAAACTTTGCAGATGCGTCAGTACGCATACCGAGCGCGAGCGCGGTCTTGCGGATGGAACTGCCGAGGAAGTTTGCGGACTCGAAGACAACGTCAACAGTATCATCCATGATTTCACTGTTTTCGCCGCCCATGATGCCTGCCAAACCGATG
>JAZUCN010000154.1:0-7399 GCA_045639205.1 Oscillospiraceae bacterium
CATACAGGGTCTGCATGAGGCATATTTAGAGCAATAAAAAAACCGTCCGCTTTTGCGGACGGTTTTGTTTTTATTCTGCCTGGATGTTTTTGACGAATGCCGCGGGGTCGCTCGCCTTGAAGTAGGCACTGCCTGCGACGAGGACATTGGCGCCTGCCGCCTTGCAGACCTTGGCAGTCTTTTCATTCACGCCGCCGTCGACTTCGAGCTCGCAATCGGGCTTGTGTTCGTTGATATAGCCGCGGATTTTCTCGACCTTGGGCATCATGTCTTCCATGAACGACTGGCCGCCAAAGCCGGGCTCAACCGTCATGACCAGAATCAAATCGCAAAGCGAAAGGTACGGAAGCACTGCCTCTGCAGGCGTGCCGGGCTTGACACTGATGGCCGCCTTGACACCGCAGGATTTAATCTTGTGCAGAGCCTCGAGGTTGTTGGCCTCGGTATCCGCCTCGATATGGATGGTCAGAATGTCCGCGCCAGCCTCGCAGAAGCGCTCAACATAGCGAATCGGGCGGTCAATCATCAAATGTACATCGAGTACCAAATCGGTGATGCGGCGGATTGCCGCGACAACGGGGATGCCGATAGAGATATTGGGCACAAAAATGCCGTCCATGACATCAACGTGGACATAGTCTGCGCCAGCATCGCCAAGTGCGCGGATGTCGCGCTCGAGATTGACAAAGTCTGCCGAAAGAATCGACGGAGAAATCTTATTCATGCTGTTTCCTCCTGCACGAAAATTGTAAAACCTTGCACCAACAGGTCAAATGCCGCATAGCAATGATTATGCGGCCGCGTGGTGATGCCGAAGCTCTCCTCCCACGACTGCCGGTCGCTTTATGATAGGGGCTGCCAATCGGCAGCCCCACGGTCATCTGCCTGTACATTATACATCCAAGCGCGCGCAGTGTCAAATAGGCCTTGTGAGCACGAGTTGTTTTGCCGCATATTCGTACGCCTGCCTGAAATCTCCGCGCTCACGGCAACAGACTTCCATACTGCTGTAAAGTTCCCGTTGTAAAATTTTCGGAAGCGGTTCGTTTTCCTCTGCCTGCTGCAGGTAGAGCATCGCGTTTTCATACTGCTCTTTTGCGATGGCAATTCTGCCGCGCAAAATGAGGTATTCTGCTTTGTGCTCATCGGGCAGGTGCGCAATCGACCAAATCTCGCGTTCTGCCGCCTGCACATTGGCGCGCGAGAGTTGATGCCGTGCCATGAGCAGATGATAGTCCGCGCCGCTCAGATACTTCTGATGCAATTGCTGATACTGCTCAGTTACCTGCTCTTTCTCCTGCGCGTCTGTTGTGCTTGCCGCCAGAATCTGCGCCGCCTGCACCTGAAGCCCGGGCGAGGCGTACAAGCCTTTATTGCCATAGTCCATGGCGCGCTTTGCAAGTTCACGCGCATCGGAAAAGTGCTCGTCCAGCATCGCCTGCCGCGCAAGATTACACGACGCAAGGCTCATAATGAACAGCATTTCATCATCCGCTTCGTCTTCGTGCGCCTGCAGAAGTTCGAGGCATTTTGCATATTCACCCACACGGAGCATCGAGCGCGCGCGGCTGATCCTGTCGGCTGTGCCGCCTGCTTCATCCTCGCTTACCAGCCAGCTTACCTGCACGCCAAGCACTGCCGCGAGGTATTCGAGCGTCCGCATGGAGGGCACGGCGAGGTCATTTTCAATTTGCGAAAGCATATTGCGCGTGATGCGCTCGCCTGCTGTCTGCGCCTGCGTCAGACCGCGTTCGAGGCGCTTTGCGCGGATTTTTTGTCCAAGCGTCATGCGATGCCGCTCTCCTCTGCGCTGTTTTCTCCGTAGTATCCGCTCGCGCCACTGCCAATGATCCAGTAGAGTTTCTTTGCCATGAGTCTTTGCAGAAGCGTACGCTCTTCGGCAAGTTTATCGGCAGGGCGGTTTTCGTCAAGATACTGCGTTAAGATATACAAATCGTTATAGGTGAGGGTCGGATAATCCTCGCGAATCATCTGCCCGTCAGCACTGACCGCGTACCAAAGGTCGCAGTTGGGTTTGACCCAGTTCATGCCGATCTCGGCAACACCTTTGAGCATCAGATCTGCCGTTTCCTCAAAGCGGTTGTCCCCTGTTTCATCGCACATGCGGTAAAGGAACAGAATTTCTTTCAGTTGGTGGTTGAGCGAGCAGTGCGTCGGAAGATTGCCCTCAGGATGTGCATAGTCATCGACAAGCCAGCCTTCGCCTACTGTTTGGTGGCGGCTTCTTGCATGTTCGAGGAAGAACTCGCCATAGGCGCAGGCAACACTGCGGAAAGTTTCGATGCCTGTCTGATTTGCTGCCTGCAAGAGTGCGTCTGCAAGGTCGGTATTAAAGCGCGTGTCATAGAAGCTTGCGCCAATGCCGTAGTCGGTAAGCAACCACTCGCTTCCCGCCTTTGTGGGGAAGAAGCCGTGCTCATCGAGCAGTTCGAGCGTCACATGGAGCATCGCAGTCGAAAGTTCCACCGCCGCGCGATCGGTGCTCGAGAGCATCTTGATGGCAATATAAGGGTCGGGAATGCGGTGGAAATAGTTTTTGCCCGAGGGGATGTAGGTCGTGGGCGTAAGGTAATAATAGCCGCGGTAGGTCCAGCGGTTATTGCCCTCAATGATGTAGTCTTTCCAAACGTCCTTGGCGGTCTGCCAATCGGAAACGAGGTCGGGGCTTTGCGAAAGAAGCACCGTCCAATCCGTGTGGGTGAGTTTTCTCGTTTTGCCCGACATGAGCCAAACGGTGTAGGTATCGCCAAGTTTTGATACGCTGATTGTGCCGTCAAGACCCACTTCATAGCGCATCATGTCGTTTTCCAAATCCTTATAGCAGTAGGGTCTGTAGACGATGGCACTCTCCTGCTCGGTCTGAAAAAAGACCATGGCGGTATCAAAACTGCCTGTATCGAGCGGCTGCTCTATCCAAACTTTTTCCGCAGAGTCATACCAGCGCACTGTGCCCTCACCATGAAGTTCAAAAGTATCGAGCACGATGTATTCGCCCGTTTTGGGTGCCAGGTGCGAGCCAATACGCAGTTCATCGCCACAGGAAAATGTATAGGTTCTGTAGCTAAAATCGCCGTCACTTGTCATCTGCACCGCGACATCTTCGCTCAATTCGAGTGCAGACGGCTCTTCGGGCAATTCTTCCTCGGCGCGTGAGAGCTCGATTTTATCGAGAAGTTCCTGCTCAAAAATCGCCGCCTCGTCCTCACCGACGGTGATGGAATCGTAGGAAAAAATCGGGGCATGCTGAGAGCACGCGGTAAGCGGCAATATGCATAACGCCGCAAGCAGAGCGGCAAGGATGCTTCGCTTCAAAGGCTGTTCCTCCGGGAAATGTGATTTACCTTTTCATTTTATCATGTTTCTGCCTGCTTGTCATCTTGGTTTTTCCAAAGAAAATGCGCGGCAGAAATTCTGCCGCGCGGAGTTTTGTGATTATTTGATGATGGTGCCGTCCTCGTGGAACAGAGGAAGCACTTCAAGGTATGTAATATCATCGCGGTTTGCCGCTTCGCCCTCGGCAAGCACTGCCATGCGACCGGCGACTGTGCCTCCCGCGGCTTCGACAAGCTGTTCCATCGCATGCAGCGACTCGCCCGTAGAGATAACGTCATCGACAAGCAGGATGCGCTTGCCCTTCATCAGTTTGGCATCCTCGCCGCCAAGATACAGCTTCTGCTCGTGCTGGGTGGTGATGGAGTTAACTGTGACACTGATGGGGTCTGTGAGGTAAACCTTCAAACCCTTGCGTGCGACAAAATATTTATCCGCGCCGCTCTGTCTTGCCATTTCGTGAATGAGCGGAATACTCTTTGCCTCTGCGGTAAACAGATAGTCATAGTCCTTCGGGGCGCGCGCAAGCAGTTCCTTTGCGCTGGCAACCGTGATTTCCGCATCACCAAACATAATAAACGATGCGATGTAAAAATCCTCTGCGACCTTGCACAGGGGAAGTTCGCGCGTGACGCCTGCAATATTCATCCGATAGTTCATAAGCTTTCTCCTCTCGGCATTTGCTCATTTTATATATCTATTATAATTTTCCTCTCCGCACTTGTCAATGCGGCGCAGACAGCGTTTTCGAAAAAGACCGCTTTTCGACGGCTTTCGGTTGTAAAATAGCGCAAGGAGTGTTATACTTGTCATGTTCTATCACAACAATGTGCTTACGAAAGGAACACGACATGAGCACCTTTATGCAATATCTTATCTGCGCAGTCGGCAGTTACCTCATCGGGTCTGTCAGCAGTTCTATTCTTCTGTCCAAATGGCTCTTCCACCGCGACGTGCGAAGCAGCGGCAGCGGCAATGCAGGTGCTGCCAATGTCACGCGCACCTTTGGCATCGGTGCAGGTGCTCTGACCTTTCTCGGTGATTTTCTCAAGGCGTTTATTGCCATGTGGCTCTGCCAGCATTTCTTCGGCCGCACAGCCATGGCAATCGGCGGCTCGGCGTGCCTGCTTGGCCACTGTTTCCCCATCTACTTTCACTTCCGCGGCGGCAAAGCCGTATCCTGCGGCGCAGCGGTTGCTCTGATGCTCGATTGGCGTATTTTCGTACTGGCACTGATCGTCTTTTTGATCGCCGCACTGCTCTGGCGCACGGCATCGATTTGCTCTCTTTGCGCCGCAATCGCGGTTGGCATCGGCGCGCTGGTGTTTACCTCGGCACTGACCGATCATCTGTTCGGCGTATTTGCATGTGTGCTGGTCGTATGCATGCATCACACAAACATCGCGCGCATCTTCCATGGCACAGAGCCCAAATTCCGCGCTGGCAGCAGTTCACAGAAGAAATAGGAGTTTCCCATGAAGAAAACAACACTCAGAAATTACGCCCGCCTGATTGCGCAGGTGGGCGTCAACGTTCAAAAAGGTCAGGAAGTTTTCATCGCCGCTGACCTTGACCAGCCCGAATTTGTCGCGATGCTTGTTGAAGAGTGCTACAAGCGCAAGGCAAAAAAGGTTATCGTCGATTGGGATTATCAGCCCTTGACACGTCTGCACGTACGCTATCGCTCGCAGGCAACGCTTAACAAACTCGAAGAGTATGAAAAAGCGCGCTGGGAACACTATGTTGCCACCATCCCCTGCCGCATCTATCTGCTCTCGGAAGACCCCGACGGGCTTAAGGGCGTCAACCAAGAGAAGATGGCAAAAGCACAGCAGGCAAAATACCCCATCATTAAGCCCTATCGCGACAAACTCGAAAACAAGTACCAATGGTGCATCGCGGCAGTGCCGGGAAAGGCTTGGGCAAAAAAGCTGTTCCCCGAACTGCGCACTTCGCAGGCAGTAGAAAAACTGTGGCAGGCAATTCTCGATGCCGCGCGCGTCGATGATGACCCGATTGCCGCATGGCAGGCACACAACGAAGATTTGTCGAGTCGCTGTGCATACCTCAACAGCCTTGGTATCAAGGAGCTTCATTACACCGCGAAAAACGGCACAGACCTGCGCGTGGGCATGATTGAAGAAGCGGTCTTCCGCGGGGGCAAAGATACAAGCCTGCAGGGCTATGCCTTTAATCCCAACATTCCAACCGAAGAATGCTTCATCTCCCCGAAGCGCGGACTTGCCGAGGGCATTGTCTATTCGACCATGCCGCTGTCGTATCAGGGTCAGCTGATTGAAGATTTCTGGATTCGTTTTAAAGATGGCAAAGCGAGCGAATGGCACGCGGAGAAAAACGAAAGTTTGCTGACGAAGCTGATTGAGATGGATGAAGGCAGTGCCTATCTTGGTGAGTGCGCACTTGTCCCCTACGATTCTCCCATCCGCCGCTCGGGTCTGCTGTTCTACAACACGCTCTTTGACGAGAATGCGGCGTGCCACCTCGCGCTCGGCATGGGCTTTGCCGACACCATTGACGGCTTTGAGAACAAGACACTCGAGGAGTGCCGCACGCTCGGCATCAACGATTCAATGGTGCATGAGGATTTCATGATTGGCTGTGCAGACCTGTGCATTGACGCACTCTGCAAAGACGGAAAGACCGTTCCCATTTTCAAGGATGGCAACTGGGCATTTTAATCGATAAAAAAGGTGTGACCTTTCGGTCACACCTTTTTCTTATTTTTCGTAGAATTCGGACAAAATGGTATCCCACTTGTGCCACACAGCAATATCCGCGTGCTGGTCGGCGGTTGCAAAGTGGTTGTAGTGCAGTTCGCCCTCGTCTTCCCACTCAATGAGATACAGTTCTGTTTTATCGGTGTCGGGAAGTCCCGTGATCCGCGCCGAGGCGTTTGCGTCGGCATTGTACGTACCGGAAACAACCTCGCGCTTCTCGCCGTTTTGGTCATATGCCCAAACGGTGTATTTGCCCGAACGCGCCTGCAGCGTATCATTCGCGTAATAAAGCGCGATGTCGCCGCCGAGTTCTTTGCGAAGCGCCATCAGACTCAAGGGCTGCTGCGCCTGACGAATCCAGTAGTACGGCAGTTTTTTGACAAAATCGCTGTCGACCACGGAATAGTTGAACGCCATCGGCCACATATCGAGCACCGACCACCACAAAACGCCTGTTTTGTTCCAACGTTCGGTGCGGCAGTATTCAATGACCTCTTTGTATGTATGCGCGGTGATGATGTTGATGCCAAATGCGTAATCAGCGTACTCACGGAACGAGAAATCGCGTCCGAACCACATCTTGCACAGTTTTGCGCCACCGTCACGTTTGCGGATGAAGTAACTGTCCGCCTGATGGATATCGAGGAAGCATGTGATGTCTGCTTCCGTCTTGTTCCAAAGACGCTCCATGCGCACATTTTCACGCTCATAAATCGCAGGGTTCAGGGTAAACGGCACGATGTTCGGACCGACCTCGCCAATGAAACGGTATTTCCTGGTTCTGAGCTGCTGCGCCATCATTTCCAGCGGCGGATACATATGGACCTCGGGCGGGAAATGCTTCGGCTGCGGCAAAAAGGTCTCACGTTCGACGTTCTCGGAGTAATACGGAGAACTCTCGACGTAATCACGATACGGGTCAAACTGACGCGTGCAGTCATCAAGCGTCACACGGGTCACGCGGTTCTTTGACGGCATGGCGCGGCTGTTTTTGTTCCAGCGCGTGATGACCATGTCGTTTTCATTATCACCGCACCAAACGGCAAGACTTGCGTGATTGCGGTATTTTTCGATAATCTGACGCGATTCTTCAAATGTGAGTTTGAGGAACCATTCATCTTCGGGCGGAACTTCGCACGCAAACATGAAATCCTGCCAAACCATAATGCCGTGGGTGTCGCAGTAATCGTAGAACGCGGTAGGTTCATAAATACCACCGCCCCAAACGCGCACCATGTTGCAGTGCATATCTTCGAGCAGTTCCAAAGCCTGCGGCAGTTTCGCGTCCGCAAGCGAATGCAGAGGATCGA
>JAZUCN010000155.1:0-4155 GCA_045639205.1 Oscillospiraceae bacterium
CAAAAAGCGTCATACTTTTCGGTAAATCGACACCGCGGTCTTGCCGTAACGGTAGTTTTTCGCAAGACGAACTGTGTCATATTCCTCGGAAAGCTGCTTTTCAATCGGTCTTTCGCAAATTATTATACCATCATCCGCCAAAATGTCAATTTCCGATATCTTTTTTAGGGCATTTTCTAAAAATTTTTCTCCATAAGGCGGGTCAAGCAGGATAATTTGAAACTTTTCACCGCTCGAAGCGAGATAAGAAAGGTAATCCGCGCAAATAACACGGGCCGAATCCGCAAGCTTGGTCTTTTCCAGATTCTCGCGGATGATGGCGCATGCCTTTCGCTGGCTATCGACAAAGACCGCGCTTTTTGCGCCGCGGCTGAGCGCTTCAATACCTAGCTGACCCGAACCTGCGAACAAATCCAGCACTCTTCTGCCCTCAATCTCAAACTGAATGGCGGAGAACATTGCCTCTTTGACCTGATCCATGGTCGGTCGGGTGCTCTGACCATCGAGTGTTTTTAGCCGCACACCACGGGCCGTTCCTGTGATGACTCTCATGTTGTTTCTTCCTTTCGCTCATGGAAGTGAGCATAAACATTTTTGGCAAGCTGTTCGGGCAAATGCTCGCACAAATCTTCAACAGACGCGCGCGAAACTGCCGAAACAGAACCAAATTTACGCAGAAGCAACGCTCTTCGCTTCGGTCCGATGCCCTCGATCTTTTCGAGTTCCGATTCTCTCATGCGCTTACTGCGAAGCAGACGGTGATACGAGATTGCAAAGCGGTGCGTTTCTTCCTGAATTCTACCGACAAAAGAAAACACGGCTGTGTTCGTGCTGATGCTGATTTCCCTGCCATCGGGCGTGACCAGCGCTCGCGTACGATGACGATGATCCTTGACCATGCCGAAAACCGGCAAGCTGATGCCCAGCTCGCAGAGTTCGTCACAAACCGTCTGCGCGTGCTCCACGCCGCCGTCAATCAGCAGTGCATCGGGCAGGTCAGCAAAGCCTGCATCGTGCTTCAACTGTCGGACAAACCGTCTGCGCACCGTTTGGCGCATGGAGGCATAATCGTCCTGATTCACAAGTCCTTCGATGCGGAAGTGCTTATAGTCTTTCTTGCTCGGCTTGCCGTCAACAAATACGACCATCGACGAGACGATATCCGAGCCCGCAGTATGCGAAATGTCATACGATTCGAGTCTGTGCAGAGGTTTCTGCAGACCCATCATGTTCTGCAGGAGTTGGAGTGTGCCTGCGGCGCGTTCTTCGCGCGTGGTCACCCGCTCTGCCTCTTCGCGTGCATTCTTCTGCGCAAGCGTCACAAGCCTTACGCCATCGCCGCGCTGTGGCACGCGGATATGCACCTTTTTGCCAAGCTGTTGAAACAATAACTGTTCAAACAGTTCCGCATCCTCCATCGGTGTGCAGAGCAGAATCTGCTTGGGTGCGGCCTGTCTTGCCAAATAGTACTGCTTGACGAGCGCGGATATCGCCTCCTGCTCGGATTCGGTCGGCGCGAGCACCTCATAGTCCTTATCGAGCAGATTGCCATCGACATAGTGCAAAACCGCAAAACAGGCTTTCGCTTCGCTCTGATAATAGCCGATAACATCCGTGTTTGCCATTGTGCCTGCTGTAACAAGCTGTTTTTGACCGAGTGACTGCACGGCTTTGAGTCTGTCGCGGAGCATCGCCGCACGCTCAAAATCGAGTTCTTCCGCGCAAGCCTCCATCTCGGTGCGAAGTTCCGCTTCCAGTTCGTGATACTTTCCCTGCAGCATCAAAACCGCCTGCTCGATGCGCGAGCGATAGTCTTCTGCAGTATGTCCAAGCTGACACCAGCCGTCGCAGTTTCCCATGTGGAAATTGAGGCAGGGTCTTTGCTTGCCCTGCACGCGTAAAAATTTCTTGCCGCAGTTCGGAAGTCTCAAGATCTGACGAAGCGTATCAATCACATGCTGGGTAATATAACGCCCACCATACGGACCGAAGTAGCTGGCGCCATCGTCCGTCACGCGGCTGACCATTTCCATCACAGGATATTCTTCTCTCAAATCGACGCGAAGATACGGGTAGCCCTTATCATCCTTGAGAAGAATGTTATACTTCGGCGCGTGGCGCTTGATGAGCGAGCACTCGAGCACCAGCGCCTCAAACTCGCTCGCCGCGACAATAACGTCAAAGTGGTCGATGTGGCTGACCATACGCCTTGTCTTGGGCGAGTGGGAAGCGGTATCCTGAAAGTACTGGCTGACTCTGTTTTTCAGTTTTTTCGCCTTGCCGACATAGATGACCTGTCCCGATTTATCCTGCATGAGGTAAACGCCGGGCTCATATGGCAAGGTCAGCGCTTTTTGCTTTAATTCATCAAATGTCATAATCTTAAAAAAACTGCCTCAAAAACATTTGTTTCTGAGGCAGTGTTCATCCGTTTTTAGAAAATCTCCTTGACGAGCATCTCGGTCAATGCCTTGACGGCCTCTTCCTCATCCGAACCTTCGGCAAGAATGCTCACGCGCGTGCCCTTGGTGATACCCATGGACAGAACGCCAAGCAGGCTCTTTGCATTGATCTTGCGGTCTTCAACTTCAACCCAAATACTGGACTTGAACTCGTTGGCCTTCTGGATGAAATATGTAGCCTGACGATTGTAGAGTCCAGACTCACATTTGACGATGGATTGCTGCATGTACATAAATGACACTCCTTGCATTCACGCTTTCTGCTCTATTCTAGCAGAGAATCATAAAATGTCAACAATTATTATTTAAATTCGGCAATAGTTACCCCGTTTTCCCCTTCTCCGTAAACACCTACGCGGAAATTTTTTACATATTTACAGCGGCGAAGTTCCTCGTGTACGGCATTTCTCAGGATGCCGGTGCCCTTTCCGTGGATGATGCGCACAGAAGGAAGATTTGCCAAAAATGCGCTGTCAAGAAACTGATTCAGCACAGGCATCGCCTCATCTGCCGCCATGCCGCGAATGTCAAGTTCCTGCGTGACGGATGCTTTCAGAGTGCGAACTTTATGGTCAATGATTTTCTTCGCGTTTTGCTTGGGCTGATTCTCAAGCAGGGCAACTTCTTCGGGCTTGGCGTTGATTTTCATGATGCCTGCCTGCAGTTCAAGCGTGCCGTCTTTTGACACTGAAAGTACCGTTGCCTTTGAGCCAAACTTCAAAAGTTCCACTGTATCGCCCGCACGAATGGCGCGCGAAGATACCGCGGGCGCTTTGCGCTCGCGCTTTTCCTGCAGTTTATCTTCTGCCTCATTGAGACTTCTGCGAAGCCTTGCCTGGCGCTCATTGGTGTTCTGAACATCTGCCGTATCGCGCATCTGCTTGCGCAGTTGCTTGAGTTCTTCATAGACCTCGTTGGCGGTGCGGCGGGCATCGTCGATGATATACTGTGCATCTCGCTTCGCCTGCTGGACGGCCTTTTCACGCTCATGACGAATCTCGTCATAATATTCGTCGGAGAGTTTTTTCTGCTTTTCCGTTTCCTGCTTCAAACGCTCTGCTTCTGCGCGGGCGCGCTCCATCTGTTGGCGCTGGTCTTCGAGCTGATTGAGTACTTCTTCGAAGTTTGTATCATTTTCATTGAGCATGCTCGCCGCCTTGTCGAGAATCTTTTCAGAAAGGCCGAGTCTTCTCGAAATGGCAAAGGCATTGGACTTTCCCGGCACGCCGACAAGCAGACGATAGGTCGGGCGCAGGGTCTGCACGTCAAATTCGCACGAGGCATTCGTCACGCCTGCGGTACGCATGGCGTAGATTTTAAGTTCTGCGTAGTGCGTCGTTGCCGCGACCTTTGCACCACAGCCTCTGCAGTGTTCAATCAGCGCAATGGCAAGCGCCGCACCTTCTGCAGGATCGGTGCCCGCTCCAAGCTCGTCAAGGAGCACGAGCGAATCCGCGGTGCAAACACTGACGATCTCGACGATGTTCTTCATATGCGCGGAGAAGGTCGACAGCGACTGCTCAATCGACTGCTCGTCACCGATATCGGCAAGCACCTGCGAGAAAACGCTGATATGACTGCCGTCATCGGCAGGAATATGCATGCCGCACTCTGCCATCAAAGTAAGCAGACCGATGGTCTTGAGCGTAACCGTCTTGCCGCCTGTATTCGGGCCTGTGATGATAAGCGTATC
>JAZUCN010000156.1:0-1650 GCA_045639205.1 Oscillospiraceae bacterium
CCTAACCGTAAGAACCCGAGCCTTAACCACCAAACAAAAAAAGCCCACCGCCACACGCCGGTTACCTTTCTTTATGTATTACAGAATACCGAAATGCTCAAGCAAAATTTTAAGTCCGATGAGAATCAGAATCACGCCGCCCGAAATCTCGGCACGTGCCTTGTATTTTACGCCGAAGATATTGCCGATTTTCACGCCAACGCAGGACAGACAGAATGTTGCGATACCGATGATGCAGACCGCGGCAAGGGTGTTCAGAAGTTCCGTTGCGGCAAATAACTGTACAGGCACACATGCAAATGTGATACCCACGGCAAGCGCGTCAATGCTCGTGGCAATCGCCATGAGGAACATTGTTTTCAAATCCAAAGCCGCCGAGGCTTCTTCGTCATCCTCGCCCACAGCTTCTCGAATCATGTTTGCACCAATGAGCGCAAGCAAAACAAATGCAATCCACGGCGCAAAGGTGTTGATGTACTGGCTGAAGCGCGCGCCAAGCAGATAACCGATAAATGGCATCAAGGCCTGAAAGCCGCCAAACCATATGCCACAGATGGATGCCTCGCGGAAGTGCACCTGCTTCATGGCAAGCCCCTTACATACCGATACGGCAAACGCATCCATGGATAAGCCGATTGCCAATAGCAACAGCTCAAGTAATCCCATATTCAATTCCTCCTAAAAAAGTTGCAGCAAGCAAAAAATGCTTGCTGCAAACTGGCGCGGAAGGAGAGATTCGAACTCTCGCTCGCTTTTTAGACGACTACTCCCTTAGCAGGGGAGCCCCTTCGGCCTCTTGGGTACTTCCGCAGGTCGAATCAACTGTGTTGGAAAGGTGGCGGAGAGAGTGGGATTCGAACCCACGGCACATTGCTGTGTCACTGGTTTTCAAGACCAGCTCCTTAAACCGCTCGGACATCTCTCCGAATCACAATCTCCAAAGACGATTGATATTCTATCATACACATTTCGGTTTGTCAATTGATTTTAGGGCGGGATAGAAAGAAATCCTGCGCCTGCGCTTGCAGTTGCATCGCACGCGTGATATACTGTTTGCGATAAAATCCTGTACAGAAGGTGTAACACATGACAAGTATTGATATTTATTCCGGATTCCTTGGCGCAGGCAAGACCACGCTTATCAAAAAGATGATCGCGGAAGCCTATGCTGGGCAGAAGCTCGTCCTCATCGAAAACGAATTTGGCGAGATTGGTGTCGACGGCGGCTTCTTGCAGGAAGCGGGCATTGAAATCACGGAAATGAACTCGGGCTGCATCTGCTGCAGCCTCGTTGGCGATTTTGAACGCGCCCTGCGCGAGGTCATTGACCGTTATGACCCCGAGCGTATCATCATTGAGCCCTCGGGCGTTGGCAAGCTCTCGGACGTTGTGAGCGCTGTGAGCAAGGTGATCAGCGATACCGTTTCGCTCGGCCATTTGGTCGCGGTCGTCGATGCGACCAAGTGCAAAATGTATATGAAGAACTTTGGCGAGTTCTATAACAATCAAATTGAAACCGCCAAGACGATCCTGCTCAGCCGCACCGATAGCATGAGCGAAGAAAAACTCACCAAGTGCGCCGAACTCATCCGCGAGAAGAATCCTTCGGCTGTGCTCGTCAGCACGCCGTGGCCGCAGCTGCAGGCATCG
>JAZUCN010000157.1:0-8296 GCA_045639205.1 Oscillospiraceae bacterium
GGTGCATCTCGCGTCAGCGTCGTTGGGGTCTGCCGATTCCCGTATTCTACTGCAAGGACTGCGGCAAGCCCATCTGCAATGATGAGACCATCGAGCGTGTTTCGGCGCTGTTTGGCGAGTTTGGCTCGAACGTCTGGTTCGACCGCGAAGCAGACGAGCTCGTCCCCGAAAACTTCACCTGCCCGCACTGCGGCGGCAAGCATTTTGAAAAGGAAACCGACACGCTGGCCGGTTGGTTTGACTCGGGCTCGACCCACTTTGCTTCCATGCAGCGCGACCAGGGCTTCTGGCCGTCGAACATGTATATCGAAGGCGCAGACCAGTATCGCGGCTGGTTCCAGTCGAGCCTTTTGACCGCGGTTGGCGCACTTGACCGCGGCGCACCGTTCAAAGAGTGCCTCACGCACGGCTGGACGGTCGACGGCGAAGGCAAGGCCATGCACAAGTCGCTTGGCAACGGCATGGACCCCGCGGAAATCATCAACAAGTACGGCGCTGTCCTGCTGCGTCTGTGGGCAGGCTCTGCTCACTACCATGCAGACGTGCGCTGCTCGGATGAGATTTTCAAGCAGCTCAGCCAGAACTATCTCAAGTTCCGCAACACGGCAAAATTCTGCCTGGATAACCTTATCGACTTTGACGCAAACAATCTTGTCAGCGCCGAAGAGATGGCAGAACTTGACCGCTGGGCGGTCACGAAGCTCAACGAGCTCATCCGCCGCTGCGAAGAAGCCTATACGGAATATGAATTCCACAATGTTTCGCACGCGATCAACGACTTCTGCGTCGTGACGCTGTCGGCACTGTATCTCGATATCATCAAGGATCACCTGTACTGCGACGGCAAGGATTCCGCCACGCGCCGCAGCGCACAGACCGCGCTTTGGCTGATCCTGAACGCGATGACCAAGGCATTTGCCCCGATCCTCGCCTTCACCTGCAACGAGATTTGGCTGTCCATGCCGCATCGCGACAGTGATGACGTGAGAAACGTTCTGCTCAACGAGATGGAAAAGCCGCTCGATGCATACGCACTCGATCGCGAAACCATGGAAAAGTGGGATGCCGCTTTCCGTGTCCGCTCGGATGTCAACGGCGTTCTCGAACTGGCGCGTGCAGACAAGCGCATCGGCAAGTCGCTCGAGGCGCATGTGACGCTGTCGGCTCTCGATGCCCCCGCGGCAGAAGCGCTCAAGGCAATCGCAGGCATGAATCTGCCCGAGCTGTTCATCGTCTCCTCGGTCACCGTCGCTTCGGAAAAGGCAAGCGATGCCGCCGTAACTGGCAGTGGCACGAACTTCGCAGGTCTTGTCATTGATGTGGCAGAAGCCGCAGGCACCAAGTGCCCGCGCTGCTGGATGCACAACGAACAGGCAGATGCCGAAGGCCTTTGCCCGCGCTGTGCCGAAGTCATGAAGACCATCGAGGTTGAACTCTAATCACAAACAAAAAAAGAGTCTGCTGCAGATTTGCAGCAGACTCTTTTTCTTACTTCAGTTTTTCAAGCAGGTTCGCTCGCCGCAATGCGGGCAGGATCGCCGCAAAGAGGATCGGCGCGACGATCATCGCGAAAACCGCGTTGATCAGCGACGCGGGCAGTTTCGAGAGCATCGTCGCCCAAACCGCGTCGAGCGGATATCCATAGACAAAGCGCTGATAGACGTAGGTCTTGAGCATATACAACGCCACATAACTCAAGGCGCCCACAACACTTGCCAGTGCCGTGCGCCAAGCGCTGCGCGGTTCTTTGTCCGAACGGGCAATCCATGCGCAAATTGCCGCCATGGCGAATTTGGAAACAAAGGTGATGACGCAGTTTGCCACATCGTAGCCGCCAAACAGTCCGTCATACAGCGCAGAGCCGATGCCGGCGGCAAGACCGCCGCTCACCGGGCCAAACAGCAAGCCCGCCAGCAAGCACATCGCGTTGGCAAAATGCACCTTCGAGCCAAGCAGCGGAAAACGGAAAAACGTCACCACGCACACGATGGCCGCCATAACCGCGATGAAAACGATTTTATACGTCGAAAACAGACGCTCTTTTTTCATAACCGAACCCTCCCATTGACAATTATTTTTGCTTTTTGTATGATTATACCGCAAACTGGCATTTTAGAAATTGCCAAATCAGTATTATTTTATAGGGCCAGATTATGATTCACACCTACGAACTCTCGCGCACAGACAAAATGCCGCTCTACGAGCAGTTATATCGCGCCATTCGTCAGGACATCCTCTCGGGCGTGCTTGCAGGCGGAGAAAAACTGCCGTCAAAGCGCCAACTTGCCGAGCATCTGTCTATCAGCAAAATTACAGTGGAAACGGCATACGCCCAACTGCTTGCCGAGGGCTATATCTGCGCGCGCGAGCGTGCGGGATATTTTGTCGAGCGGCTTCCCGAAAGCCTGCCCGCGCCAAGTGCGCCCGCGCAATCGCCCTGCGTGCAGGAAGGCGCACAATTGCCCGCGCAGGCAAGTTCGCTGTTTCCGTTTTCCGTGTGGGCGCGGCTGATGCGCGCGGTTTTGCTCGAACAGCAAAGCACGCTCCTGCGTCCGACACCGCACATGGGTCTGCTTGATCTGCAACGGGCGATTGCCGATGAACTTTTGCGTCTGCGCGCGATGCAGGTGCGCCCCGAACAGATCGTCATCGGCGCGGGCGCGGAATATTTCTACAATCTGCTGATTCAGTTTTTTGGGCGCGAGAAGCGCTATGCATTGGAGGAGCTCGGACACCTAAAAATCGCGCGCGTGTAGCGCGCGGGGGGCGTAAACATCACGCCTGTGCAGATGGATGCCGACGGCATCGTGCCGCAAAGCCTGTTTGACTCCGATGCGCAGATCCTGCACATCTCGCCTTCACACCACTATCCCTCGGGCGCAATTACGCCTATCGCACGCAGGCGGCAGATTATGCAGTGGCTCGCGCAGGCAGAGGATCGCTATGTGATTGAGGATGATTATGACTCGGAATTCCGTTTTTCGGGTCTGCCCATCCCGACCCTGCAGAGCATGGATACGCTCGGGCGCGTGATTTACCTCAACACCTTTTCCAAGACGCTCACGCCCGCACTGCGCATCAGTTATATGATTCTGCCTTTGCAGATGCTCGCTGCGTGGAGAAACACGATGGGCTTTTACTCGTGCGCCGTGCCGAGTTTCGAGCAGTTAACGCTTGCGCGGTTTTTGTCCGACGGACACTTTGAAAAGCACCTCGGACGCATGCGAAAGCACTATCGCGCGGTGCGCGCTTCGCTGTTGGACTTGCTTGCATCAGAGCCGTATTGCCGCCATTTTTCCGTGCTTGGGCAAGCCGTTGGTCTGCATTTGGTTTTGCGTGTGCATGGCGCACATTCGGAGGAAGAACTGCGCGGGCTTCTTGTGCGCGCAGGGTTAGAACCTGCACTGTTGTCCTCGTTCTACATGCAGCAAGCGCCTGATGAGAGCAGAAACTGTTTTGTTCTGCACTATGCAGGGCTTGAACGGCGAACGTTGGAAGAATCCCTGCAGAAACTTCTGCAGTTGCTCACATAAAAAAGACTTCCCCAATGGGGAAGTCTTTTTTTACAGGCACAGGCGCAGGACGTAGACGATGCGCTCGGCGTTTTCACGGGCGGTTTGCGACAGTTCACAAAGCCACGGCTCGGTATCCGCGGTCGCGTCTGCTATGTAGCGCTCGCGCTCATATAATTTTCGCAGGCAGGCGCACGGCTCTGCCAGACAGCACGGCTTGATGCCTTGCGGCTTTTGCCCGCACTGCAGGTAAATCTGCGCGCCGAGCATGGATGCCTGCTGACGCGATGCGACGGCATTCTGCGCCAAAAGTCCGCGCGACTGTGCGCGCAGGACGCGCTCGAGGTGCTCATACACCACCGCGTTCTCCAGCAAAATCTGCCGCCATGCGCATAACTGCTGCAGTTGGTCGGTGCTCGTTTCCTGCAAATCCGGCGTTTGGCTCACCCTGCGCCACACGCGCCGCTCTTGTTCGGAATTCAAAATTTGCATCACAACCCCTCCTTCCGTCCATCTTATGCCGCGTGCGGCACATTTGCGCCTCGTAAGGCGCAATTTTTCGCACTTTTTTCCTAAAAATGGCGTGTGAAAATCTTGTAATCGGGGTATGACTGTGATAGAATACCAATTTGTTAGGCTATTTGGGTAAAAAGAAAGGGGCGCACAATTGTGACGCAGGAAAAACTTCGTAATATTGCGATTATTGCGCACGTTGACCACGGCAAGACGACACTGGTCGACGAAATGCTCAAGCAGGGCGGCGTGTACCGCGAAAATCAGGTCGTGGCCGACCGCGTGATGGACTCGGGCGATCTCGAGCGCGAGCGCGGCATCACCATTTTGGCAAAAAACACCGCCGTGCATTATAAGGATTACAAAATCAACATCATCGATACCCCGGGCCACGCCGACTTTTCCGGCGAGGTCGAGCGTATCCTCAAGATGGTCGACGGCGTTCTGCTGATTGTCGACGCGGCCGAAGGTCCGATGCCGCAGACGCGCTTTGTTCTGCAGAAGGCACTCGATCTTGGCCACAAGGTCATTGTGGTTGTCAACAAAATTGACCGCCCCGACGCGCGCGTGCATGAGGTGGTTGATGAAGTTCTGGAACTTCTGCTCGACCTCAATGCGACAGAAGAGCAGTTTGACTCGCCCACCATTTTCTGCTCGGCAAGACGCGGCATTTCTTCTTACAGTCCCGATGTCGAGGGTACGGACCTTGTGCCGCTGTTTGAGACCATCGTCAGCTACATTGACGCGCCCGAGGGCGAGGAAGAGGGCGCGCTGCAGCTGCTCGTCTCGTCCATCGACTACAACGAATTTGTCGGCCGTATCGGCGTTGGCCGTATTGAGCGCGGCACGATCCGTCAGAATCAGGAAGTGCTCGTCTGTGACTATCACGACCCCGAGATCAAGCAGAAGGCGAAAATTGTCGCGCTGTATGAGTTCACGGGTCTTGGCAGAAGCCCCATTCAGGAAGCTTCTGCAGGCGAAATTGTCGCCTTCTCGGGCATTTCGGACATCACCATCGGCCGCACCATCACACAGCTTGACGCGCCCGAGGCTCTGCCGTTCGTGAAAATTTCCGACCCGACCATCGAGATGACTTTCTCGATTAACGACTCGCCGTTTGCAGGTCGCGAAGGCAAGTTCGTCACCTCGCGCAATCTGCGCGACCGTCTGTTCAAGGAACTGCTCAAGGACGTTTCTCTGCATGTGACGGAGGTCGGCACGGATTCGTTCAATGTCGCAGGTCGCGGCGAGATGCATCTGTCGATCCTCATTGAGACGATGCGCCGCGAGGGCTATGAATTCCAGGTCTCCACGCCCCACGTTCTGTATAAGGAAATTGACGGCAAGCAATGCGAGCCGATTGAGCGCATGGTAGCTGACGTGCCCGAAAACTCCGTCGGCTCGGTCATCGACAAGATTTCCCAGCGCAAGGGCGAACTTCTGTCCATGACGCCTGTGGGAAGCCGCATGCGCCTGGAGTTCCTCGTGCCGACGCGCGGTCTGTTCGGCTACCGCAACGAGTTCCTCACCGACACGCGCGGTGAAGGCATCATGGCATCGACGCTCGAAAGCTACGCGCCGCTTAAGGGTGAAATTGAGCGCCGTCAGACGGGCTCGCTCATCGCATTTGAAACGGGCGAAGCCTGCGCTTACGGCATTGGCGGCATTCAGGACCGCGGTCAGATGCTCATCGGACCGGGTGTGGATGTCTATGCAGGCATGGTCGTTGGTATCTGCAACCGCAACGAGGATATGTCGGTCAACGTTTGCAAGAAAAAACAGCTGACCAACATGCGCGCCTCGGGCAGCGATGAGGCCATCCGCCTCACGCCTCCCCGCGTGTTCTCGCTCGAGCAGTGCCTCGAGTATCTCGCGGACGATGAACTTTTGGAAGTCACCCCGAAGTCGCTTCGCATCCGCAAACGCATCCTCGACCATTCGGCTCGTATGCGCGCGTTCATGAAGAATAAGTAAAAAAGAAGGGAAGGCGAAAGCCTTCCCTTTTTCTTTATGCCAACTGTTCGATACGAATCGATTCGCGCAAGCGGAGGATGTCCTCTTTTTCGGCAAGGACGGTGCAGAAGGCGGTGGCGGTGCCTGCGGCGCTTGCCAAGCGCAACGCCTCGACCGCGCCCTGCCGATAGCCTGCCAAGAATCCTGCGACCATGCTGTCGCCCGCGCCGACGGTGGAGATGGCGGGTGCGATTTCCTCTACATAGGCGCGCAGGCATGTTCCATCCTCGCCAAGGAGCATCGCACCATCCGCGCCAAGGGACACAAGGACATTGCGCGCGCCCATTTGCTGAAGCTCTTGTGCGAGCTTTCGCACCTGCTCGTCGGTATCCGCGCTCGCGCCAAAGAACTCGGCAAGTTCGTCGCGGTTGGGCTTGATGAGCCACGGGTGAAGCGAAAGCGTCTGCCGAAGCGCATCGGTCTGCGCGTCGACAACGAGTTTTGCCCCTGCCCTGTTCGCGCAAGCGCCAAGGATTTGATACAGATTTTCGCCCGAGCCCTGCAGATTGCCGCTGAGCACGAGGATATCGTCTGCACAGAGTTTGTCCAGTTTTTCGCAAAGCGCCTTTGCGCTCTGCTCGTCGATGGCAGGCCCTGCGCCGTTGATGGCGGTTTCGGGCTCGCACAGGATTTTTACATTGATGCGCGTACTGCCGCTCGGCAGGCGCACAAAATCACTTTCACATCCGCTTTCCTGCAGAAGCGTGCAGAGCAGGTCGCCCGTATGTCCTGCGGCAAAGCCGAGCGCGCAGGTATCTGCGCCAAGTCTTGCGAGCACGATGGAAACATTGATGCCCTTGCCGCCTGCGACGAGGGTTTCTTTCTGCGAGCGGTTGATGCTTCCCGCCGCAAAGGCGGAAAGTTCCATATAATAGTCCAGACTGGGGTTGGTGGTCACGGTGTAAATCATCGCGCGCCTCCGTTATTCTGCAAGGTCCGCGCCCGTTTCGCGGTAGCGGCTGTCAAGCGGGCTTTCGCACGCGGCTTCTTTCTGATATCTGCCGACAACGGTCGCCGCAAGGTCAACGGGAAGGAGCGTGCCTGCTCCCGCGACGCATCCGCCCGGGCATGCCATGCCCTCAAGCAGGTATCCGTCATACTTGCCTGCCTTGGCCAGTGCCATGAGTTTGCGGCACTCTCTTAATCCCTCTGCGCGCGCGGTTTTGACCTCGCAATCGGGGTCCTCGCGCTTGATGACATCGGCAACTGCCGCCGCGACACCGCCCGAGACGGCAAAGCCGCGTCCTGCGGCAGTGCCCTCGGCAAGGCCTTCGCCCTCTACGATGGTCTCAAAATCGACCTCTTTTGCCTCGAACATGCCCATGAGCTCTTCAAAGGTCAAGACGAAATCGACATCGCTGCGGATGGTTTCGCGGATAGCCTCGAGTTTTTTTGCCGCGCACGGGCCGACAAAGACCACTTTGCATTTGGGGTCTTCCTTTTTCTGCAGGCGCGCGGTAAAGACCATGGGCGTGAGGGTCATGGAGAGGTTTTTTGCCTGGTCGGGATAGAGTTTATAAATCATCTCATGCCATGCAGGACAGCACGAGGTTGCCATATACGGCTGGGATTCGGGGACTTTTTCGGTAAAGTCACGCGCTTCTTCGACGGTGCACATGTCAGCGCCGACCGCGACCTCGACCACGCGCGCAAAGCCGAGCTTTTTCATCGCGGCTGTGAACTTTTCGGGCGTGGAGTGCTTGCCGAACTGGCCGATAAAGGCGGGCGCGACGATGGCGACGACCTTTTCGCCCGACATAATAGAGCGTACGACCTGGTAAATCTGTCCTTTATCGACGATTGCGCCAAAGGGGCAATTGACCAAACACTGACCGCAGGCGACGCACTTATCCTGATTGATGACGGCTCTTCCGACCTCGTCAACGCCGATGGCGTCCATGCCGCAAGCCGCCTGGCAAGGTCTTTCGAGGTAGGTGATGGCATTATAGGAGCAGGCCTTGGCGCACTTGCCGCACTTGATGCACTTGCTTTGGTCGATGCGGCTTTTGCCGTTGATGAAGTAAATCGCATCTTTCGGGCAGACCTGATGGCACGATGCCGCGAGGCAGTTCTGACACAGTTCTGTCACGCGGTACTGCTTGGTCGGGCATCTGTGGCAGGCATAGGGGATGATGTTAATGAGCGGCGGCTCATAGTACTGCTCGGCAATGGCCGCATGGTCCATGCCCTCGGTCATGAGCGTTCTTTGCTGAACGGGCTGCAAGGAAAGACCCATTGCCAAACGGATGCGCTCGGCG
>JAZUCN010000158.1:0-3644 GCA_045639205.1 Oscillospiraceae bacterium
TCAGGCCCTTCATGCGGCTTCCAAACTGTCGGCGGAACTGTGTGCCTGCGACAAGCGCCGTCAAATCCATAAGATACACTTCTTTATCCTGCAGTTTGTACGGCACGTCTTTTTCCGCAATCTTCTGCGCCAAACGCTCCGCAATCGCCGAGGCACTTGCGCAAAGGATCGTAGACGGTAACGTCCCCGAGCGCCTCTCCAATGCCGAAATTTGGCTTCTCGACCTTACCGCACTCGTTGCAGGAACTCAGTTCCGAGGTCAGTTCGAGACAAGAATACTTGGCTTGATAAAGGAGGTAAAGGCGGCAGGGAATATCATTCTCATGATCGACGAGGTGCACACCATCGTTGGCGCTGGTGACTCTGAGGGCAGTATGAGTGCCGCCAACATCCTTAAACCTGCGCTTTCTCGCGGAGAAATTCAGGTCATCGGCGCAACAACGTTCAACGAATACCGCAAACATATCGAAAAGGACGCTGCGCTCGAACGCCGATTCCAGCCCGTCACCGTCAGTGAGCCAACCATCGAAGAGGCTGTTGCTATCATGCGCGGTGCGGCACACTATTATGAAGAATTCCATGGCGTTGCCATTTCGCCCGAAATCGCGCGGCAGACGGTCATTCTTTCTGAGCGCTATATCACTGACCGCTTCCTGCCCGACAAGGCCATCGACCTGCTCGACGAAGCCTGCTCGGATGTGAACCTGCACAGCAAGACTATCGGTGAACTTGCCGCAATTCGCAAGGAGCACGATGATTTTGATTTGGAGCTTACGATGCTCACAGAGGCGGCAGACAAGACGCCCGAGGACTACGAGCGCATTGCAACGCTCCGCAGCCGCATTCTGCAGCTCGATACGCGCATTGCAGAACTTGAGCGCGAGCCGAAGCCTGCGCTCACGATGGAAAATCTTGCGCGCATCATTGAACTTTGGACGAAAATCCCCGCAAGTAAAATCCGCGCGCAGGAATATGAACAACTGCGAAGCCTCGAGGATAATCTCAAAAAGCACATCATCGGACAGGACGAAGCCGTGCGCGCGGTCTCTTCCGCGATTCGCCGCAGTCGCGTGGGTATCGCGGTCAAGAAGCGCCCTGTGTCGTTCATCTTTGTCGGCTCGACTGGCGTGGGCAAAACCGAACTTGTCAAGGTGCTCGCAAACGAACTGTTCGAGTCTGTCGAGTCGCTCATCCGACTCGATATGTCCGAGTACATGGAAAAGCATAGCATCTCCAAACTCATCGGTTCGCCTCCCGGCTATGTTGGCTACGATGAGGCAGGTCAGCTCACCGAAAAAATTCGCCGTAAGCCGTATTCCGTCATTCTCTTTGACGAACTGGAAAAGGCGCACCCCGATGTGCTGAACATTCTCCTGCAGATCCTCGATGACGGACGCATTACCGATGCGCAGGGTAGAGTGGTCAACTTTGAGAATACGGTCATCATCATGACCTCCAACGCGGGCTCCGACCGCAAGGACGGCTCGGTTGGCTTCGGCAGATCTCTCTCCGAGCAGAGCAAGGAAAAGACCATGAAAGCGCTCGGTGAGTTCCTGCGCCCCGAGTTTATTAACCGTGTCGATGAAATCGTATGCTTCAACCGTTTGTCTGAGGAGAATTTCCGCGGTATTGCGGAGATCATGCTCCGCGAACTGCAGACCTCGCTCGATTCGCGCGGCATTGCGTTCTCGTGGGATGAAGCACTTGTCGATGCCCTCGTGCAGAAGGCCTACTCTGTGAGCTATGGCGCGCGCAACCTGCGCCGCACCATTCAGAAAGAGCTCGAAGACCCCATCGCAGAGAAAATCATCGACAGTTTTGTTTCGCCGATTACCGAAATCTCGGCATCTGCTGAAGAAGGTACAATTCTGCTTAACAGTAAATAATGTAAAAAAAGCGTGCTTCGTTTTACGAAGCACGCTTTTTTTAAATCACGATCAGGACTGTAAGCCGGGTTCTGTAAATGACAGTCATCTATCTCGACCTGCTGTTGCCAACAGGCTCAAGCCACCTCTGAGAACGGCCGGGCAAGCCAATGTTCTCTCACGGTGTTGCTCCGGATAGAGTTTACAGCAATGGACGCTTCCACGCCATTGGGTGCGCTCTTACCGCACCTTTCCATCCTTACTCGAAGCGCGGACGCTTCGGGCGGTTTATTTCTGTTGCACTTTTCCTGAAGTCGCCTTCGGCGGGCGTTACCCGTTATCCTTGCCCTGTGGAGCCCGGACTTTCCTCATACGCGGCCTTTCGGCACTGCGCACGCGACTGTCCATCCTGGTCGCGCAGATATTTTACTTTATCGCATGGGAATTGTCAAATACCTTGCAATGATTGCCCGGCGCGGATATAATAAAACTATATTGAGAGCAAAAAGAGGTTCGTCATGAATCATTTGGTAGAGCAGTATTTTCATACACTTCGCGGCAAGCGCATCGCGGTGCTCGGCATCGGCGTGAGCAACCGCCCGCTCATTCGTATGCTGCAGGCGTACGGTCTGCAGGTCGTTGCCTGTGACAGAACACCCTATGAAGCGCTTGAGCAAGAGGTGCTCGAGCTTGAACGCGACGGCGTAGAGCTTCACACGGGCGAGGGATATCTTGATCACCTTGAGGCGGGTGTCATTTTCCGCACGCCCGGTATGCGCCCGGATTTGCCGCAGCTTGTTACCCTGCAGGAAAAAGGTGCGGAGCTAACCTCGGAGATGGAAGTATTTTTTGCGGTCTGCCCGTGCAAAATTATTGCGGGCACAGGCCCAGACGGCAAGACTACCACGACCACGCGCATCGCCAAAATGCTCGAGAAGGCAGGGCATAGAGTTTGGCTCGGCGGCAATATCGGTCAGCCGCTTCTGCCGATGGCAGAAGAAATGACGGGCGACGACTTTGCTGTTGTCGAACTCAGTTCGTTCCAGCTGATGACCATGCGCCAATCTTCGCATGTTGCCGTTGTTACCAACCTTGCGCCCAATCATCTCGATATGCACAAGGGCATGGAGGAGTATGTCGCGGCAAAGGAAAATATCTACATGCACCAAACAGCAGGCGATAAACTCATCGTCAACATGGATAACGAAATCACAGACGGTTTTTCCGCCAAGGCAAAGGGAGAACTGGTAAAGTTCTCGCGCCTTGCAAAACCCGCGCGCGGCGTGTATCTGCAGGACGGCATTATCCTGCGCGACGGTTGTGAGGTCTTGAAGCAGAGCGATATTCTGCTGCCGGGGCTTCACAATGTGGAAAACTACATGGCGGCCATCTGCGCGGTCGAAGGCCTTGTGTCCGATGAAGATATCCGTACGGTCGCGCGCAGTTTTGGTGGCGTGGAGCACCGCATTGAGCTCGTCAGAGAGCTCGATGGCGTGCGCTATTATAATGACTCGATTGCCAGCAGCCCTTCGCGCACCATGGCAGGGCTTCACGCCTTTGAGCAGCCCGTCATCCTGATTGCGGGCGGCTATGATAAGCACATCCCGTTTGACGAGCTTGGCGAAGAGATTTGCAAGCATGTCAAGGTGCTTGTCCTTTGCGGTGCAACGGAAGAAAAAATACGCACAGCTGTCGAATCTGCGCCCTCGTATCGGCAGGATAAGCCCAAAGTCCTCCGCGCGGATACCTTGCAGGATGCTGTTTTGCTTGCGCGCAAGC
>JAZUCN010000159.1:0-2951 GCA_045639205.1 Oscillospiraceae bacterium
TGAACAGACCGAAACGGTAGCGAAGACCATAGCCAACCAGCGGAAGCGCGCAGGCCGCGGCGCTGTCCATAAAGCAGGCGGCAAGTCTGCCAAGACCGCCATTGCCGAGTGCGGCATCTTCGATTTCCTCGAAGCAGTTAATATCCGTACCCTTCTCCAAAAATGCCTTTTTCACTTCATCCAAAATGCCCATGTTGAGCATATTGCTGTTAATCAGTCTGCCGATGAGATACTCGGCGGAGAAATAGAATGCGCGGCGGCCTTCAGACTGCGTGTGCTTGGTGTTGGTCCAGTTCTCGTTGATTTCCATCATCAGAACTTCGCTCAAGCACTCATGCAGGCGCTGGGGCGTGGTCTGCTGCAGGTTTTCATCGTGGCGCAGTTTGAGCATTGCCTCGGTTCCCTGCACAATTTTCTTTACATCATAATTCATAGATGTTCCTCCTCGTGGAATATCGGCTCACACTCTGCCTGCATCTACCGATGCATAGCGGATATGTGCCGCAAGCGACGGCGTTGCCTCATTCGGACGCATACGCCAGCGCCAGTTATCGCCATTTTGTTTGCCGGGTTCGTTCATACGCGCTTCTGCGCCCAGGCGCAGATAATCCTGCATCTGCGCAACGAACAAATCTGCCTTACTGCGAAGTCCCGCATACACGATCGCTTCAACCAAATCGTCCATCGGGTCAAGCTTGAGATATTTGCGGATGTAGGCAAGCGTCTTCGCATCGAGACCGCGTACCCATTGCAGAAGTGTCTGATTATCATGCGTACCTGTGTAGCATACACAGTTTTCGGGATACTTGTGCGGAAGATAGGCATTTTTTTCGTTCGAATCATACGCAAATTCCAGCACCTTCATGCCCGCAAAGCCTGACTCGCGCTCAAATTCATGCACTTCTTCGGTCAGAAGCCCAAGGTCTTCGGCAATAAACGCGGTGTCAGGATATGCCTTGCGGATGGCATCAATCAGTTTCATTGCAGGACCGTCGACCCATTTGCCGCCTCGCGCGGTTTCGTCGGTCGCGGGAACACTCCAATAGTTGTACAAACCGCGGAAATGGTCGATGCGAATCATATCATAGGCCTCGGCGGCCTTTCCTATGCGGCGTAGCCACCAATCGTAGCCATCTTTCTCCATTCGCGCCCAATCATAGAGCGGATGTCCCCAAAGCTGTCCGTCTTCGGTAAATGCATCGGGCGGAACGCCGGCAACGGCAGACGGACGGCGCTCTTCATCGAGTTGGAAATTCTCGGGGTTTGCCCAAACATCGGCAGAGTCCATCGGAACATAGATGGGAATATCGCCGATGATGCCGATGCCCTTATCGTGTGCATATGCGCGCAGACGCTTCCATTGCCCGTCAAAGACAAACTGGATAAAACTATGGCGCCTGACTGCATCTTTCAGTTGCTCCCGATACTGCTCGAGCGCGCGTTCCTCACGCATGCGAATCGCTTCATCCCACTCGAGCCACGGCTTGCCGCCAAAGTGTTCTTTCAGCGCCATAAACAGCGCGAAATCGGCAAGCCAATTCTTTTCTCGCTCAACAAAAACATCAAACTCTGCGTTTTCTGTGAGGCAGAAGCGGTTGTACGCCTTTTTCAGAAGCTTTGGCCATTCGGCGAACAAACGGCCATAGTCTACTCGCTCACAGCTCTGCGCGCATGAGAGCGCGTCAAGTTCCGCTTCGGTCAAAAATCCGTCTTTTTGGAGTTGTTCGGGGTCAATGAAGTACGGATTGCCTGCAAAGGCGGAAAAACCCTGGTATGGAGAATCTCCGTAGCCTGTCGGGCAGAGGGGCAGAATCTGCCAATACTTCTGTCCTGCCTGCTGCAGAAAATCCACAAAGGCGTACGCCTCTTTGCCGAGGTCCCCAACGCCGTACTTTGCAGGCAAGGAAGAAATGTGCAAAAGAATACCGCTGCTGCGCTCCATACATACCACCTCACAACATTCTGGGATGAAATGTTACACTTGTGAGTTATTATAGTATATTCTGGCCTTTACGGCAAGCATCTGCGACTTTTTTTCTGACGAATCGTCGCAAGTTCCAAAAAGCGCCGGTTCAAAGAGCCGACGCCTTTTTATTTTGCATAAAGAAGTTCGACAATTTTGTTGACAATCGCACACGGAAGCACTTTTACGAGCACACCGTAGAACTGATACAGAAGTCCGATGGTATAAATCGGCTTCACGCGGCGCTTCTGCGCAACACGGCAGATGAAAGCCCCCGCCCGCTCAGGCCCTACGCCTTTTTGCTCATCGCGCTCCATGCCGCTGACACTGCGCGAGATTCTGCCGCCATAGACATCATCGCCTGCGTGCAGTTTTTCGCGCGCATCGGTAAAGCCCGTGCGGATATCACCGGGCTGAATCGCGCAGACCTGCAGGCCAAAGGGGCGAAGTTCATTGGCAAGCGCCATGGTGTAGGCATTGATGGCGGCTTTGCTCGCTGAATAGTAGGTTTGGAACGGAATGGGAATCGAGCCCGCAACGGAGCTGATATTGATGATTTTGCCCTTACCCGCTTTTCGCATGATGCAAATGACCTCACGGTTCATGCGTACCATGCCAAAAAAGTTGAGGTCAAACTGGCGCTTGGCCGCCTCGGTATCGGTAAACTCCACCGCGCCCGACACGCCAAAGCCCGCGTTGTTGATAAGCACATCAATGTGGTCTTCGTGCGTCATGACCGTCTGTACCGCACGTTTGACCGCGGCATCGTCTGTGATATCGGCACAGATATGGAACATGCCCTCGATCCCCTGCTCGCGGCGGCTGATTTCATAGACGGCGTAACCTGCGTCCAGCATGGCAATGGCGGTTGCTTTACCGATACCCGAAGTGCCGCCTGTAATGAGGCAAACTTTCTTGCTCACAGCTCGTACCTCTTAAGGACATCGGCAAGGATTTCCACGGCTTCATCAATGAGCGCGTGGGTATG
>JAZUCN010000160.1:0-2063 GCA_045639205.1 Oscillospiraceae bacterium
CCATGCCGTTCTGCCAAGAAGCGAACTTGGCAATTCCCTTTTCATCGTCACAGGGGATGTAGAGTTCCTTCGTTGCCGCAATTGCCGCAAAGAAGTCATTCAGTTTGGAAAGAGTCAGCTTTTTCATTCGCTTGCACCTCCTCTTTCGTGGACGATGGACGGCTCGCAGTCATCGAGCGTGAAGTTCATCAAAGGCGGCTTTGTTTCAAAGTCACTGCCTGCCTGATACTCGCCGTAGAGTTCGTTGATGTCCTTGATGAACTTGCGGTTGAGCAGATGCAGAGGAATGTTCTGCGGGCACACGCGCGAGCACTCGCCGCAGTCCGTGCAACGAGAAGCCACATGGAACGCGCGGATGATATGGAAATTCTGCTCTTCAAAGCTCGTCACAGCCGCCTTGTTGGCGATACCCGAGTTGGCATTGTCAAACACGCACTTTTCGCAGCTGCATGCGGGGCATACATTGCGGCAGGCGTTGCAGCGGATGCACTTGGACAGCTCTGCGCGCCAGAACGCGAAGCGCTCTTCGGGCGTCAATGCCTCGAGTTTTGCGACCATGTCAAAGCGGTCGGACTCGAGCACATCGCCCTGTTCGCCGAGCATCTCGTCGCAAATGACGACCTTTTTCGACTTACAGCAAACACAGCGTTCCAGCAAAACATCGGCTTTTTTCAGCGTCTTATCGCCGTAAAGTGTCTGCACAAGCAGCTCATCGCCGTTTTCCGTAACAGCCGTCACGCCTTTACAGCCTGCGGCCTTGATTTTTTCGATGTCACAGTTGCCGTCACACTCGACGCCCACAACATAGACATTTTCGCGCAGGATGCGGTGCTCTTTGAGCAGCTGCACGAACGAATACGAATCGCAGGGTTTTAAGAACGCGGCAACCTTGCCTTCCTTGCGGGACTCGGCAATGAGGTACTTCGACAGGTTCGCCGCCGAGAACACGCTCCAGACAAAGTCCTTTTCGATTTCCTCAACACTTTCAAACACAGCAGGTGTGAGGTCATAGAAGAACTCGCCTGCTTTCCAGCCGAGAACGCGGTCGACCTTACCCGAGGACAACAGTTCAACTGCTTTTTCTTTTACTCTTTGCATCTGAGGTCCTCCAATCTGCGGTTCTCGCCAAGTTTCGTGATGGTTTCGACAAACTCATTCATCGTTGCGGCAAACTTTGCGCCTTCTGCCGCGGAAACCCACTCCACACGGGTACGCTCGCGCTCAATGCCGAGGAAGTCAAGCATCGAGAACAGCAGCGTCATGCGGCGTCTGGCATAATAGTTGCCCGTGGTGTAATGGCAGTCGCCGGGATGGCAGCCGCACAGGATTACGCCGTCCGCGCCGCGCTGGAACGCGCGCAGGATGAACATGGGGTTGAGTCTGCACGAGCACGGGATGCGGATGATTTTAACATTTGCCGGATAGGTCAAGCGGTTTGTGCCCGACAGGTCCGCACCTGCATACGAGCACCAGTTGCAGCAAAATGCTACGATGGTCGGTTTGAATTCGCCGTTTACCTGCATATTGCATCCACCTCCGCCATGATTTGTCTGTTGGAGAAGCCCTTCAGATCCATAGCACCCGACGGGCACGCGACCGTACAAGCACCGCAACCCTGGCAGACAGCCGGATTGACCTGTGCCACGCGGCGAATGAGCGTCGTGCGGTTCGGACCTCTGAACTCCTTGTCCATATAAGTAATTGCGCCGTACGGGCAGACTTTTTCACAGCTCGAACAGCCGTTGCACATCATCTCATCGGGCTGGGCAACGCAGGGGTTGCACATGAGCTGATCCTTGGCAAGAAGGCCAATGACCTTCGATGCCGCCGCGCCTGCCTGCGCGACAGTTTCGGGAATATCCTTCGGGCCCTGGCATGCACCGGAAAGGAACACACCTGCCGTGGGGCTCTCCACGGGACGCAGTTTCGGGTGCGCCTCGGTGAAGAAATCGTTGGTATCCATCGATGCCGTCAGCATCGTCGCAAGCGGTCTTGCCGACTTGTCGGGCTCGATTGCCGCCGCGAGGACGACCATATCCGCATCGATGTGCAGCTGTCTGCCG
>JAZUCN010000161.1:0-1962 GCA_045639205.1 Oscillospiraceae bacterium
TCATTACGCCCATCTGCGCGCATGCGATGCTTGCAAAGAGCATTGTGGCATCCCCCAGGCGCGTCATTGATGTGAAGATGGGCAAGGTCGGACGGCACAACGCCTTCTTGTCGGTAGATGGCGGACGAGCGTTCCGTCTGAACATGGGCGATGTCATCACAGTGCGCGCATCCGAGAAGGTCACGCGGCTTGTGCGGCTGAAGAACACGAGCTTCTTTGAGATTCTCAACAAAAAATTTATTGATCGGCAGAGGTATTGATATGAAATCCAAACGTCAGGAAAAGATTTTGGAACTCATTCGCTCGCACGATGTGGAAACGCAGGCGCAGCTGCAGGATGAGTTGGAAGCGGCAGGCTTCCCCACGACCCAGGCGACGATTTCGCGTGATATTAAACAGCTTCGCATCATCAAGGAGCTCGGTAGTGCTGGTACTTACCGTTATTCGGAAGCGGCAAAACCTGCAGAGCATACCTTCTCTGCAAAGCTGAATCTGATTTTCAAGCAGTGTGTTATCAGTATTGACCATGCGCAGAATATGCTCGTGGTTAAGACGATGCCCGGTCTTGCATCGGCGGCTTGTTCGGCACTCGATAAGCTCGATGCGCAGGAGATTCTCGGCACGATCGCAGGTGACGATACGGCGTTTGTTGTCGTGCGTGACAGCATGTCTGCCGCGGCACTTTGTGAGGAAATTCGCGAGCAGATGGTTCACTAATCGGCGGAGGAGTAGGGTATGCTTCATGTTCTGCATATTGAGAATATTGCGGTCATTGAGCAGGCGAGCATCACGTTTCGCGGCGGCTTTCATGCGCTGACGGGTGAAACGGGTGCAGGTAAGTCCATTGTCATCGATGCCATCAGCGCGATACTTGGTGAGCGCACATATCGCGATGTCATCCGTACAGGCGCTGACCGCGCGTTTGTCAGCGCCGTGTTTGTGGGGGTGCCCGAACTTGCGTGGTTTTCGGACAACGGCATCGAATATGACGCGCAGGAATTATCCGTTCAGCGCGAGATTTTTGCTGATGGCAGAAATGTATGCCGCGTCAACGGAAGACCTGTGACAGTTGCGGTCTTGCGCAAACTTGGGATGCAGCTGATCAACATCCACGGTCAGCACGACTCACAGCAGCTCTTTGACGAGGCGAATCATCTGCATCAGCTTGACTTGTTTGCGCGCGATGAGGCGCTTTTGGAGCGCTATCGTGAGGCGTATGATGAGATGGTTGCAGTAAAGCACGAACTTGCGCGGCTGTCGATGGATGAAAGCGAAAAACTGCGTCTTGTGGAAAGTCTGCGCTATCAGGTTGATGAAATCAGCAACGCGCAACTTCACGCAGGCGAGGATGAAGAACTCGAGAGCGCGAAGAAGCGACTTTCCAATGCGGAAAAACTGTCGGGTGCAATCGAACAGGCACTTGCCGCACTTTATGGCGGAGATAACTCCGATGGTGCAGCAGGGCTTCTCTCCGAGGCAGCGCATGCACTGACGAACGCATCTCGAAACGATGAGCAACTGCAGGCGCTTCATGCGAAGGTTGAAGAGTTGATGTACAGCGCGCAGGATGCGGCAGAGGAACTTCGTGATTTGCGCGACGGACTCACAGACAGCGGCGCGGAACTTGAGCGCATTGAGCAAAGGCTTGATGTCATTTTCCGCCTCAAGCGCAAATATGGCGCAAATTGCGCGGATATTCTTACGTATTTAGACGATGCACAGAAGCGGCTTGATGAGATCGAGTTTGCTGATGAACGCATCGAGAAGCTCAAAAAGCAGTTGGAAGACAAGACGGCAGCTGCGTTGAACATCGCGCGGGAACTGTCCGATGTTCGCCATAAGGCGGCGGATGAATTGGCGGGGCGGATGGAAACGGAACTGTCCCAACTCGACATGCCGAAGATTCAGTTTGTTTGCCAGTTTGACGAGTGTGAGCTGTCTGCAAACGGCGTGGATTCGGTA
>JAZUCN010000162.1:0-6884 GCA_045639205.1 Oscillospiraceae bacterium
CATCGAGGTCGCGCAGGCGCGTGACGAATACTTTGAAAAGACGGGCATTTATGTTCCGATTTGCTCGGACGGCGGCATCGTGCATGACTATCACATGACGCTGGCGCTCGCGATGGGCGCGGACTTCATGATGCTCGGCCGCTACTTTGCTCGCTTTGACGAGAGCCCCACGGCCAAGCTCATGGTCAACGGCACTTACGTCAAGGAGTACTGGGGCGAAGGCTCGAACCGCGCGCGTAACTGGCAGAGATATGACCTCGGCGGCAAGACGGGTCTCAGCTTTGAAGAAGGCGTTGATTCCTACGTCACCTACGCAGGTCCTCTGCAGGATAACGTCGAGAAGAGCCTTTACAAGGTCAAGTCCACCATGTGCAACTGCGGTGTGCTGAACATCCCCGATCTGCAGAAGAACGCAAAACTCACGGTCGTTTCGGGCACGAGTATTGTCGAGGGCGGCTACCACGACGTTACGCTCCGTTCGACGAACGGCAATTGAGGTAAGCGATGAAAGAATACGAAATCGTAGCAAAATACTTCAATGCCTGTGCAGGCACGGGCAGACCGCAGACCTTCTTTGAAGAAGCGGAACTGGAAAGTACTGATGAATTTGTGCGCACAAAGCACGCACGCGAGTTTGACCAGTTCCAAAAGGAAGCCTGCGCAGATGGACGAATCGTCTATCGCTTTGACAACGGAAGTGTTGCCTACGAGTACGAATTCACGGAAATCTGATTTAAAAAAACAAACCCCCACGGTCACAGGACCTTGGGGCTTTGTTTATGAATTTGTGCAATCATAGACCGATGTCTTTTAAGAAAATACGCATTTCATCGGATGAATTCGATGGGATATGTTGGTTTGTTTTCATTTCATGAACTCCATGCGGCAACCTGCCGCAAAAGAGCACGCGCATCCATCGGATGATATGCATAAAGGGAAGCAGCCATTTGTGTTTGCTCAGAATGGGATAATAATTTTTCAGCGAGTCATAGGGAAGAAAGATTCTGGATAACAGATATCCGGTCTTGCCGCCATGTTTGCTTTGGGCGACCATGACCTTATTTTCAAGCGAACCATAGACGCCCCCACGGAGTATATAATCTTCGATGCGACAGGTGAGCGGCGTATGCGTGGCATTGTCAAACCATACATCCACCATTTCCAGAACATGCTGATAGAAATCTTCAATTCCGCACTGACGGCAATAACCGCGCAGGATTGCTTCGTCGAAATCCATGTTCTTTTTTAGAATGTACATGTCCAAAAATGGCCGAACGCCGCATCCTCCGTGGACAAAATGGTAGGACATATGTGCAAGGTGGTGAAAAACGAAGTATTCCGGTGTTTGTAGGTATCGAAGGCCGTTGGCTGTTTCCGGCTGTACGTATTGCCAAACCTTGGACAGCAGAGGGTCAACATTTTCAATGTTTTCGCGTATATGAAAATGCAATTCAAGATGCACGCCGTTTTTTGCATGCAGAGAAACGTTGTGATAGTTTGTTCGGTTTGCGCATTGATATTCGAGGCGCTCTACCAAGGTGTCAATGGCGCACTGTAAATCATCTGTGTTGACAAGGATATCTATGTCGCAACTTGTTCTCATCCATGCTTCGGGATAGTATTTACGCAGAACGGAACCTTTCAGAGGAATATAGGGGATTTTTGCAGTTTCAAGCGCTTTACATATGCGTTCGTACTCATAATTGAGTTGTTCACATCGGTATACTGCCTGGAAAAGCAATTTCTTGGTTTCAGTAGCCTCTTTTGCAAGCAGGTGATTATGTTCCAAGGCCAAAACAAGCAGGTGCGACAAGTCATGTTTTTTCGCCAATGAAAGAAGGTGCCCAAGACGCTCTTCGTGAAACTGCTCCAACTCGGTGTCGGTGAGTTTTATGCCGCAGACCGCCGAACGCAGCAATGCAAACAGTATTTGGTTGGTTTGCTGATCCATGGCATTTCTCCTCAAACAGTTTTAGCGCGAAATCCCTGTATATGTGGCTTTCACGGTTTCGTAGCTTTCAAGATTTCCAATGTCATAACGACTACCGGGCATTTCCATAGCGTAAACGCTTGTTTGCGCACACAACCAAGCAATGTAACTGCCCGGGGCATCTGTACCACAGCCGCTGTCGATGCCGTCTTGTATCAGTTTGGCATCTGCTTTGGTGTAATAATAGAACGGTGGGCAGCACCAGTGCGTTGCGGGTGTGGGAGATTTTTCCGTCATGCGGAGAATCTTGTCGTTATCATCAATCGTGACAACTCCGCATTTGAGCAGTTTCTTTTCATCCGGTTCATAATAGCGCATGATGCAAGATGATTGCCGCTCTTTTGCATACGCAATGAATTTCGTTAAGCTAAAATCGAGTACATTATCTCCTGCGATGACTAGCATGTCATCATCTAGGTGCAGCTGGTCGATCGCATATTGAATATCCTTAACAGCACCAAGACGGGTTTCGTTGGTATTTGTGCCATCGTCCACGATGGTGATTTTTTGATTTTTTGTTGCCGCCCAAGCCTCAAAATGGTGGGCATATTTGTGGTTAGAGATTACGACATATTCATCTACGGCACGGGAATTGTCAATATCATCCACAAGCCAATCAAGAATGGTTTTTTCTCCAACAGGAAGAAGCGGCTTTGGGAAATTTTCCGTCAGCGGATACAGGCGTGTGGCATAGCCAGCGGCTAAAATCAAACATTTCATAAGCGCAATCCTTTACAGATTCATAATGCCGTGCGCACTTTCGCAGATGTGCGCGGAATACTTGCCGTCAAGAGCAGGGAACTGCTTGAGATAAGCATCGCTTACCTCGCGGACGATCTGCTCTTCAAAGCGCGGATCAATCAGCGCCATGCAGCAGCCCTTGAACCCTGCACCCGAGAAGCGACCGCCATAAATGCCGTCGGTTCTTCGCATAATCTCGTAGAGCGCCTTGAGCTCGTCAGAGCCCGTTTCATAGTTGACAATCGAGGACAAGCCGCTTTCAAAGGAAAGGTTGCCATAAGCCTCCAAATCGCCCCTGCGCCATGCTTCGGCGCCTTTCTGTACGCGTTCAAACTCGGTATACCAATGCTCTGCGCGCTTGGCGAAATTTTCGGGAAGTCGGTCTTTATACTGCAGGTATACCTCCAAGGGCACATCGCGCAGGTAGGTATCGCAGTACTTGCCGTATTCAATGCCCGCAAATGCCTTGAGCGCATATGCCGCACTCCGGCATTCATCTACGCGCATATTAAACTTCGAGCCTGCGAGTGTGCGTTCGATGCCCGAGAAGAAAATGGCAATTTTGTAGGGCTTCATGTCGGGATGCGTGGGGATAAGCTCATAGCTGTCATCTTTCGTATCCAAATACAGAAGATGGCCTTTCTTCGAATAAACCTCGCACGATTGGTCCAGCTTGCCGCAGGCAACACCGACATAGTTATTTTCTGCGGAAAGGGCGGTGAGAATCAGTTCCTGCGGAGGAAGCTGCAGGTTATTGACCTTGCAAAGTGCGGACAGGAAAGACAGAATCACAGCCGCAGAGGAGGACAGACCGCCAATGGGCAGACTGCCTTCGATAACGCCTGACAGACCCACACGCAGAGGATACCTTTGATTGAGAGCTTCTGTTGCACCGCGCAGATAGTCTGCCCAGTCATTTTCTTTCTGTTCAGGCACAGAATTTACATGCCACTGTGCGCGCTTGGAAAACTGCAGGCTGACAAGCTCCACAACACCGTTTTGCTTTGGATGGTAGGCAATATGAATACCTTTGTCGATGGCAAGGCCTGTGATTTTGCCAAGCTGATGGTCCGAGTGCGCACCGATGGGGCAGATGCGGTAGGGGCAAAAGGAGACATCCTGCGGGTCTTTATGGTAAATTTCGAGGAATTTATCAATACACTGCATTGTGATCACTCCATGTAAAAGTCTTTGTACCAACGGGCAAATCTGCGAAGCCCTTCTCGCAGAGATGTAGCGGGCTTGAATCCAAAATCACGTTCAAGCGGTGTGGTATCGGCATAGGTGACAGGTACATCGCCCGGCTGCATGGGAACCAGCTTCTTGTGCGCCTCAAAGTCATAATCCTTCGGCAGCACACCTGCATCAATCAGCTCCTGCTGCAGGATGTCCACAAAATCAAGCAGGTTTTCAGGACTGCTGTTGCCGATGTTGTAGACGCGATAAGGAGGAAGCGGGAGCCCATCCTCACCGCAAACTTTTTCAGGCGCATTCTGCATCACAAACTTCACGCCTGTGACGATATCATCGATATAGGTAAAGTCACGCTTGCAGTTGCCATAGTTGAAAATTTCGATGGTCTTGCCTTCGCGCAGCTTGTTGGTAAAACCAAAGTATGCCATGTCAGGTCTGCCTGCAGGACCGTAAACCGTAAAGAAACGAAGTCCCGTCGAGGGAATGTTGTAGAGCTTGCTGTATGAATGCGCGAGCAGTTCATTGCTCTTTTTAGTTGCCGCATAGAGCGAGACGGGATTGTCGACCTTATCGTCCGTAGAGTAGGGGACTTTCTTGTTTGAGCCATAGACCGAGCTGGAACTGGCATAGACCAGATGCTCGACAGGATAATTGCGGCAAGCCTCCAAAATATTGTAGAAGCCAATCAGATTGCTTTGGATATAGGCATCGGGGTTGGTGATGGAGTAGCGCACACCTGCCTGCGCGGCAAGGTTCACAACGACCGCAAAGCCATGCTTGGCAAACAGTTCGTCAAGAAGCGGCTTGTCTGCAAGGTCGCCCTTGACAAATTCCCACTTTGATGACGGATGCTCCGCGGCAACCGTCTTGATTTGCTCCAGACGATAGTGCTTGAGCGAGACATCGTAGTAGTCATTGAGGTTATCCAGACCGATGACGGTGATAGGCTCCACGCTCTTGAGCAGTTCCATAACCAGATTGGCACCAACAAAGCCGGCCGCGCCGGTAATAAGAATGGTTTTATTCTTCAAGTTAACATTGGAAATTAACATGTTTAAATCCTTTCACAGAACATACCGACAAAGCCCAACAGAATTGACATCAATTTATAGATCCTGGTCATTTGCTGTTGGTGTTTGCTTTTTCAGACCTCGTTATTTCAAACGTCCGAATAATGATTTGAGCATTTGTGTGTATGCGAAAGATGGGCAATGCAAAAGCAGCCAAAGAAGCTCCTTGGCATTTCTGACAACGCGCGCATAATCCGTAAATTTCTGCGTGACAAAATCGTCCGCACAGCGGTCAAAGACTTCGGTCGGATATGCCGCAGTTTTCTTATTTTCCTGTTTCAGTTTCTTTGCCCAAGCAACAAGTTCGTCAGAAGGAACACGCGCGCGGCACATTTGCTCATGCGCCTGCGCCTGCGCAGGTGTAAGCCCCGGCACAATTCTCTGAAGCAATGCAGTCTGCACATGCAGGGCGCATTGCTGCTGCAGGGTGCGCTTGGCAACGGAAATCTGACCATTGTGCACCCGATAGCGAAGCAATACTTCTTCTACATTGGCAAGCTGACCGTATTCTGCGCAAAGCGTCCACATGCTGTAATCCTGCGCGGTTGGCAGCTGTTCGTCGTAGCGGATGCCATAAGCGCGCAAAGCCTCTGTTCGGAAAAACGCGGTCGGATGGGAAAGACCGTAGACATTTCCGTATATAAAGCTGCAGCGAAGATATTCACGCTCGGGAAGCATTCGCTTTGTTACGTAGGAAGCATCGCCAAAAGCCTCGATCCATGTGCCGCAGACGATGACATCAGGATGTGCCTGCATGAAAGCCAGCTGCTTTTCAAAGCGCTGGGGCAGGCTGATATCATCGCTGTCCATGCGTGCAATAAACTGTCCGCGCGCATGGGAAAGACCGACATTGAGCGTTTTTGTGATGCCCAGGTTTTCTTGATTGCGGATGACGCGAATACGCGCATCGTTCAAGGACGCAAGATACTCTACTGAGTCATCGGTGGAACAATCGTCCAAAATGATGAACTCAAAATCCTGGAAGCTCTGCGCCAAAATGCTGTCAACCGCTGCGGCTAAAATCGGCACAGGGGTATTATAGGTGGGCATGATGACGCTGATTTGTGGCATATGTTCGTTCATTGTATATCCTCTGTTTCCGTGAAAATCAATGTTCCCAGCGTACATTTTCTCTAATTACTTTAGCGGGAACGCCTGCGGCAAGACAATTCGCAGGAATATCTTTTGTTACAACACTGCCTGCTGCCACTACGCAATTATCTCCGATTGTTACACCCTTCAGAATGATTGTCCGACTACCAATCCAACAGCCTTGACCAATTTTAATTGGCTTGGTGTTATACATTTTTTGACCGAGCTCATTCAGCAAATAATGGTCATCACTGTCACGAATCAGGACATCTGGTGCAATAGCGGTTCCATCACCAATTTCAATTTGTTCAGAACAAATAATTGTGCAGTTATAGTTTAAATAACAGTTTCCCAATATCAATTTCGCTTTGGGTCGCAGCGAGATTCTGCAACCGGAATGAATATTGCAGTAGCCATTGATTTGCAGAACACTTTCAGAAGCAAGAGAACAGTTTGACACGGGTTTCATTTCGCGCTCCCTGGACACACCAATATTCAGCTTACCTTTGGGCGCTACAAGAATCTTTGAAGCCTTATCAAAGCGGAAAAGCGTCTTTTTTGAAACCATAACTGGAAGTTTGCTGCTGCTTTCAGCATGCGCTGAAACCAAAAGACTTCGCAGAATGTTGAATTTTGGGAAACTATTCCAGTTGATCATAATCTCGTCACCCTCTGTTTTGCATATGGTATCAAGAACCGCTAAAACAGTTCGAAGCCCGAAGCAACGCACAGACCAAACTCCAGCGCTTTTCCTGCATTGTCCAATGCATGATGCGCAGGCGCAGGCGAAGCCGTTT
>JAZUCN010000163.1:0-1702 GCA_045639205.1 Oscillospiraceae bacterium
AGGAATCCTCCGACGCGATTTTTTAATTAACCATGATACGCAATGCTTTTTCTTCACCCGAAAAGCCTCCGAATCCAGTTTTCCAGTTTTCTTCTTGCATAACGAATGCGTCTTTGCAGCGCGCAGAAAAGCGCGTATCGCCTGTCATCCGTTTTATAGGTCTTCCCATTGCGATGCAGCGCGCACATGATAGCAATCACCTGCTCTGTGTAGATGGGATATTCATTCATGCTCTGATTGTCACCGCGGCAGGTGTAGGCCTTGCCGTCATCTGCGACAATGCGGTGCAGAACATACTCTCCGTTTTTGCGCCTGTATAGCGCGACCTTGCCGACAAGAGAGCCGCTTGGTACAGGTGCAAGCTCCACGCTGTCCTCACCGCCGCGAATCGTCGGGCGCATGCTTGTCCCCTTTGGGGTAAAGCGGACCGTTTTGCCCTCCGCGAGCGACTGCTTGATCATCGGCATTACGCTATCCAGCTGTACTTCCCGCTCAAACAAGCAAATCCAGCTCCTTCATCTTTTTGACAAATGCCTCGATGTGGGCACGCGCAGTGGTTTCATCCACTTCAAATTCTTCCGTCATCGCCTGCACGAGCGCATCGACATCCGTCTGCTCTTCAAGCAGTTTCCAAAGGAACGCGCCCGTTTCGTTCAGCGTAATCATCGCATCGAGATTCACTGCGTCTGCAGGCAGCACGATCGTCTGACCCGCAACCTCGCGCAAAACATATTTTCCGTTCAGTTTCATCGTTATCTCCCTTTTGACATTGCAGCAAACGACAGCTCTGCCGCCTGCACATCCATGTTACAGCCCATCTGCCAGATCGGCACTTGTTTCATGAGCGCATCGAGTCTTTCCAAAAGCACCCCGCGCGACTGCTCACCGCCCATGCGAGGCGTCTGGTCGAGCAGTTCAAACACCGCTCGCGCGCCCGTCATCGGCGCAATGTGATTTTCCTCCGCTCTGCGCAAAACGCAGATGCCTGCCACCTCCGCGCGGCTGTTGCAGTTTTGGTCGGTTTTCCCGCTCCAGGGCGTGCCGTAAGCATACCACACACCGTCAATCAGCCGAAGCGCAGGCTTGTCATCGTTGAGGATTCTTGCCCGCTCGCCAAAGGCTTTGCGCCACAGCGCTGTATGCGTGGATTTTCCCGTGCCGCACGGCGCGGTGAATAAATACGCCTTGCCGTCAAGCGCAACTGCCGATGCGTGCAGCATGAGCCCATCAAAACGGAGCAGTTGGCGGTAAAAACTCGCGCCCGTCGCCAGATATTCGCAGTCATCCTCGCTCAAATGCGGCTGAACTTTCATTAGTTCTTCCCGGTTTGCGCGGATAAGAATATCCGCCCGCTCCTGCTTTTCACAGCGATACGGCTCGGCTTGTTTGAGTGTACGCCCGAACGTTTCCATCCGCACGCACAAATCCGCGATATGATAATCAAGCTCCATCGCTGTTTCTCCTTCAAAATACCGTTTTCGGCGCATACTTATACACATAAACTATAGCATTATATCCGCATTCTTTCAACTGTTTTCAGGGAAAATACCTGTTTTCTCTGCAAAAGTATGTTATAATAGCAGAAATTACACACAGGAGCATTGTCATGACAAATATCATCGAGATTCAAGACCTCTGCGCGCAGGAAGTGGCGGTCTATACGCGTCTGACCGAGGCGCAGCTTCGCAACCGTCTTGAGCCT
>JAZUCN010000164.1:0-1824 GCA_045639205.1 Oscillospiraceae bacterium
TGATTTTAGAGCGGCGCGTGCGTGTGAACGGCAATACCGCGCAGTTGGGCGATACGGCAATTGATGGCGAGGATGTCATCGAAATTGACGGCAAGGTTTTGCGCCATGAACCGCGCAAAGTCTACTTGATGCTCAACAAACCGCGAGGTTATGTGACGACGATGTCGGATGAAAAGGGCAGAAAGAATGTCAGCGATTTGATGTTGGACTGCCCTGAGCGCGTGTATCCTGTCGGCAGGCTTGACATGTATTCCGAGGGACTTTTGCTGATGACCAATGATGGTGAACTTGCAAACAGACTCATGCACCCGAAGAGCGCGATTGACAAGACCTATCTCGTGTGGGTGAGCAATTATGAGCAGGGCGCGGAGAAGAAACTTGCAGAGTCGATTGAAATTGACGGACGCAAGACGAGCCCCGCACAGGTGCGGATCTTGCACCGCGACGGTGTGCAGGCGCTGTTTGAGGTCGTGATTCACGAGGGCAGAAACCGCCAAATTCGCAGACTTTGCGAGCATGCGGAGCTTCGCCTCACGCGTCTGCAGCGTATAGCGGAAGGTCCGCTGAAGCTCGGCGAACTGCCCGTGGGCAAATGGCGCGAGCTGACGGATGCAGAATTGCAGGAACTGGATAAGATTTGAATGAGAAAATGCGGGATTTTTGCAATAATACTTGCAAAAATCCCGCAAAACTTGTATCATAAAACGCGAACATAAATAGACCGATTCGCCTGTGCGAGTCAGAGAGGAATGCACCATGGCTGCTGATATTTTGACGATGATCCATGATCAGTTTCGCTCGTTTTCCAAGGGGCAGAAGCTGATTGCAAATTACATTCTGGATTCTTATGATAAAGCCGCGTTTATGACGGCTAATAAGCTTGGCAAAACGGTTGGCGTGTCGGAATCGACGGTTGTCCGCTTTGCAGTCGAACTCGGTTTTGACGGATATCCGAGCATGCAAAAAACCCTGCAGGCACTTGTGCGTACGAAACTTACCTCTGTTCAGCGCATTGAGGTCTCCAACAGCCGTATCAGCGGCGATGATGTGGCAGGCTCTGTCCTGCAGGCGGACATGGACGCGCTCCGCCAGACGAGTGAGACGCTCGACCGCGGCGAGATGGAGCGCTGTGTCAATGCCATTTTGCAGGCAAAGCAAGTCTATATTGTCGGCGTGCGCTCGTCTGCGGCAGTTGCCAGTTATCTCAATTTCTATTTCCGCAATGTTCTTGACAGTGTGCACCTTGTAAGTTCCACCGCGACAAGCGAGATGCTCGAGCAGCTTATTCGTATTGGACCGGGGGATGTGCTTATTGGTATCAGCCTGCCGCGTTACTCCGCGCGCACGGTCAAGATGCTGCAGTTTGCCCACAATTCGGGTGCGACAACCATTGCCATCACGGATAAACGGGAGGCGCCTGCGGCTCGTGCGGCGGACCATGTGCTGCTTGCAAGCAGTGATATGGTGTCGATTGTTGACTCTCTGGTCGCACCTTTGAGCGTTGTTAATGCGCTTATCGTTATGGTTACCAGAAAGCAGGAGAAGGAACTGTCCAGAACCTATAAGGATCTCGAGCGACTTTGGGAGGAATACGATGTCAACGAGCGTGTCGAGTGATTTACTCATCATTGGCGGCGGCGCGGCAGGTATGATGGCGGCTTGTATTGCCGCACAGCAGGGTCTGCGCGTGACGGTGCTGGAGAAAAACGAGAAACGGGGCAGAAAACTCTATATCACAGGCAAAGGTCGGTGCAATGTGACCAACGCTTGCGATGAGCAGGAGTTTTTCCGCAATGTGCCACGAAACCCGCGTTTTCTCTACAG
>JAZUCN010000165.1:0-4136 GCA_045639205.1 Oscillospiraceae bacterium
CATCTGTAACTGCACATCAAGCGGCAAACTCGAAGAAAGCCCCTGGATATACATCTCATCCGTATCCAGGCCGCAGGGCTCAACAAAGAGCTGATGACGCGGCTTGTCGGGGAAACGGTCAATTTTCGTCTCGATGGACGGACAGTATCGCGGACCGACTGATTCAATCAGCCCGTTAAACAGCGGACTTCTGTCAAAATTCTTGCGGATAATCTCGTGCGTGTCCTCATTCGTATAGGTGAGATAACACACAGCCGCATTTTCGGGCGCGTATTCTGTGCGGAACGAGAACGGCACGGGTTCTTCATCGCCCGGCTGCAGTTCCATCACGGAAACATCGATACTGCGGCGGTTGATGCGCGGCGGCGTTCCCGTCTTGAATCTGCGCATACGGAGTCCCATGTTCTTCAGACACTCGGTCAGACCCACCGCCGCAGAAAGACCGTCAGGTCCCGAGCGCTCGGTGTGCTCGCCGATGATGATGCTCGCATCTAAATACGTGCCCGAAGCAATAATCGCGGCTTTGACGCGGTATCTTGCGCCCAACTGCGTCGTAACCGATGCGACACACCCATCTTCCAAGCCGATATCGACAATGGTCGCCTGCATCAAATCGAGATTTTCCTGCTGTTCGAGCACGCGCTTCATATCCTGCTGATATTTTCTGCGGTCTGCCTGCGCGCGAAGCGAGTGCACCGCAGGACCTTTTCCTCGGTTGAGCATCCGATACTGAATACAGCACCTGTCTGCCGCGCGCGCCATCTCGCCGCCAAGCGCGTCGAGTTCGCGCACCAGATGTCCTTTTCCCGTGCCGCCGATGGCAGGGTTGCAGGGCATATTACCCACCGCGTCAAGATTGATGGTAAAAACGGCAGTCGAAAGTCCCATGCGCGCGCATGCCAAACCCGCCTCGATGCCGGCGTGTCCCGCGCCAATCACCGCGACGTCATAGTTTCCTGCGTCAAAAATCATGCTTTCGCCTCCTGCCTTCTGTTTCGTTCCGATTATACTATATCCGCCATTTGATTGCAACGATGGCAAAAGCGAAAAAAATATGCGGAGATTTTTCTCCGCATGACAAAATCCGACAGCATTCGCATAGCCGTATTGATAAGATACATACACAGCTTATCCAATACGAGCGCACTTCATATCCCCGGCTGGCGGTCTGTAAGCTGCCGCAAGCCAATCCCACAATCCATTCCCCTGACTATCGATATGGTCAGGGGGCATTTTTTCCAATCAATACCGCAAAAAACGGCGCATTCTGCGTTCGGCACGCTGAAGTGTGCGGCAGATGGTGGACTTGTTTACCCCATACTCGCGCGCCAGTTGCGGCATGGTCTTCTGCTCAAGATAATAGCCCTGCACCACACGGCGCTGTTTTTCTGTCAGCTCCTCATCGATCACACTCTGCACGCGCCGCATCATCATGTGCCTGCTCATGCGCGGACCGCGATAGCCGTCATAGTCGATATTTTTCATTGCGGTAATACCCCCTTTCATAATAATGCTCTGTCAGTTCCGCCAGTTCGTTCAGCTGCCGCAGCATATCCGAAAGCATCTGCTTTCTTCTGCGGATCCAAAACAGCGCCTGCTCATCCTGCTCGGTCTTTTCCGCCATGCGCAGTTCGCGCAAGCGCGCACGAATCGGCTGTGCCGAGCGGCGATATTCCTCGGAAAGTTCACGCAGTGTCATGGTGTTCCCTCCGAATCATCGCCGTGCGCAGGCGGTGCATAAAGCATACCCTGGCATATTCTTGCAGACAGTCAGGACAGATCGGTCCGTCCTCCATTTCATAAAAATACTGCCCGAGATAGATCTCACCGCCGCACAGCCTGCACCGATGTAAAACAGGCGCACACTGTTTGTCCTTTGGGCGGTGCATGGATTGTCTTCTCGTTGCTGATCCTCCTTCCCGCTCTTTCTTTTTCCATTTATTTCCATTTTATGGTTTTTAGTCTACTACACACTTCGTGTGATGTCAAGAAATATTTTTACATTTATTGGTAATTTAGGAGGAGTCTTATGCTATGTGCAAGATTGCGGATGCTCCGTCGGGAAAACGGGCTGTCCCAACAGGACTTGGCGCACAAACTCGGCATCAGCGCCAGTGCCATCGGCATGTATGAGCAAGGTCGCCGTGAACCCGATTACGATACGCTCGTGCGCATGGCAAGGCTTTTTGGCGTCAGCACCGACTACCTGCTGACAGGTCACGCCGCGCCTTTTGATAAAGCCACGCTCCAAAGAGCCTTTGCCCGCGCCCTGCAGGAGGCAGAGGCGGATTTGACTCTGCGCGCCGAGGACGGCACGGAGCGCGCATTTTCCAAAGAAGACCTTGCCACCTTGTTTTCAGCGCTTTTCGGATAAAAACTTGCTGAAAATCCGCGCGCTTTCTGTTATGATAGAAAAAACACCGCAGGAGGTGCGCCATGGTTGACGAGAAATGGATGCGCGAAGCGCTCGCGCTCGCAAAAGAAGCATCTGCCGAAGGGGAAGTCCCCGTCGGCTGTGTGGTCGTGTGTGACGATCAAATCGTCGGCCGCGGACGAACCCGCCGCGAGATGGGAAAATCCGCCCTCGCGCACGCGGAAATTGAGGCCATCGCCGAGGCCTGCCGCACGCTTGGCGGTTGGCGGCTCTGGAAGTGCACGCTCTATGTCACGCTCGCGCCCTGCCCCATGTGCGCAGGCGCGATCATGAACGCGCGCATCCCGCGCATCGTCTACGGCGCAAAGGATACCGTCAACGGCTGCTGCGGCTCGGCGATTGATTTGTTCATGCTCCCGTGCAGTCAAAAACCCGAGGTCATCAGCGGTGTTTGCGAGGACGAATGTTCCACCTTGTTATCCGAATTTTTCCGCCGCTTGCGGCAAAAGAAAAAAGAGGCAGATTGATTCTGCCTCTTTTCTATATATTCTTGTAAAATCAAACGATTTCCCCACATCTTGCGGTTGACAAGGCTTCAAAAGTTGGATATAATACCGTAGTCTGCCGAAGTATGCAGACAATCCTTGCCGCCAACGAGATTGGCGGCCATCAGTCCAAAAGGAGGTGCAACATTATGGCAAAACTTTCCGCAAAGTATGAGGTCCTCTATGTCATCGATCCCGCACAGGGTGAAGAGGGTATCGCTGCTCTCGTGGAAAAATTCAAGGGTCTCGTAGAAGACTACGGCACGCTGACCAGTGTTGATGAATGGGGTAACCGCCGTCTGGCATACCCGATCAACGACCTGACCGAAGGCTACTACGTCTACATGACCTGCGAGGTCAAGCCGGAAATGCCGGCTGAGCTCGACCGTGTCTTCAAGATCACGGAGGGCATTCTTCGTTCCATCATCGTGGCTGTCGAAGAGTAAGGAGGCAAACACATGCTGAACCAGATCGTTCTCATGGGCCGCCTGACCCGTGACCCCGAGCTGCGCCGTACCGGCAGTGGCGTCGCGGTCGCATCTTTCACGCTGGCTGTCGACCGTGATTTCGCGGCACAGGGCGCTGAAAGAGAAACGGATTTCGTTGACATCGTGGCATGGCGCAATACAGCTGAATTCGTCAGCAAGTATTTTGCCAAGGGCCGCATGGCTGTCGTTTCCGGTCGGTTGCAGATTCGCAACTGGCAGGACAAGGAGGGCAACAAGCGCCGCAGCGCAGAAGTCGTCGCAGACAATGTCTACTTTGGCGATTCCAAGCGTGAAGGCGGCTCTGGTTTCGACCAGTCCATGCCCGCATACGGCGCGCCCATGTCTGGCGCATCGTACGCAGCTCCGGCTTCCGGCGCACCCGCGTCCGACTTCTCCATGCTCGAAGGCGATGACTCCGAGCTCCCGTTCTAATTGAATTTTTCCCAAAACTGTAAGGAGGATTTATCATGGCAATGGCTACCGACCGCGCCCGTCCCCGTCGCCGCAAGAAGGTTTGTACCTTCTGTGTCGATAAGGCCGAGCACATCGATTTCAAAGACACTGCAAAACTGCGCCGTTACCTGTCCGAGCGCGGCAAGATCCTGCCCCGCCGTACCACCGGTACCTGCGCTGCTCATCAGCGTCAGCTGACGATCGCCATCAAGCGCGCTCGTCACATCGCTCTGCTGCCCTACGTAGCAGAATAAAAACACATAAAACCCCCGAGGC
>JAZUCN010000166.1:0-1614 GCA_045639205.1 Oscillospiraceae bacterium
GCAGACATCGAATAAGCCGTCGAACCCGTCGGCGTGCAGAGAATCACGCCATCACCTGAGAAATTTGTCGCCTCCACGCCATCGCAGTTGATACTGATCTGTACCACGCGCGCGATTGCGCCCTTGGTGATAACGGCATCGTTGAGCGCCGTTTCATGGAACAACTGCTGACCATTTCCGCCTGTCACGGTCACATCGAGCATGCTTCTAGCATCAATCGTGTACTCGCCCTTGGGGATTTTGCGCAAGAGTTCGAGTTCGCCGACTTCCAGCTCCGCAATAAATCCCATCGTACCGATGTTGACGCCAAGCACGGGCAGATGATGTGCTGTCGCAAGCTTTGATGCGTGCAAAAGTGTACCGTCACCTCCAAAGCAGATGAGCATATCCGCATCGACAATTTCAGTTTTCAGTTCGCCAAACTCAATTTCCTGCGGAAGTACAAAATCGCGGTCAACATCAAACGGCAGACAAAGACTCACCGTCACGCCCTCTTCTTCGAGGATTTGCTTGGCCTGCAGTGCATATTTAAATTGCTTGTCCCTGTAGGGATTGGGAGTCATGATAATCTTCATAGCTTACCCCTTCAGCATCTCATGTGCCTGCGCAACAAGCGCCTGCACATCAATCTGCTTGCTTTCACCGGGCACCATCGACAGATGCCCCAAAAATTCAATATTGCCTTCAGGACCTTTCACGGGCGAGAAGGTCACATCACGCACTGTAAACTGCAACTCCTGCGCGAGCAGAAGGAAATTGTGCAAAACCTCCTCATGCACCGCGGGATCGCGTACAACGCCCTTTTTACCGACCTTTTCCTTGCCTGCTTCAAACTGCGGCTTGATGAGGCACAAAACCTGACCATCCGACTTGAGCAGTTTCTGCACAGCAGGCAGAACGATTTTGAGCGAAATAAACGAAACGTCGATGACCGACAGATCCAAAGGCTCGCCCAAATCTTCAAGGGTAACATAGCGGATATTCGTCCGCTCCATCACCACCACGCGAGGGTCGCTGCGAATCTTCCACGCAAGCTGACCATAGCCAACGTCAATGGCAAACACCTTTGCCGCTCCCTGCTGGAGCAGGCAATCTGTAAAGCCGCCAGTTGATGCGCCCGAATCACTGCAAACAAAGCCTGTCGGGTCAACGCCAAAATCGCGCAGTGCCTTTTCCAGCTTCCAACCGCCGCGACTGACATATGGGCACACATTTCCGCGCACCTCAATTTCCGCCTCAACGGGAATTTCCATACCCGCCTTGTCTGCGCGCTGACCATCGACAAACACGTCGCCGCTCATGATGATGGCCTGCGCCTTGCTTCTTGACTCCGCAAGATTGCGACTGACGAGCAGAACATCCAGTCTTTCCTTATGCTTCATCTGCCACGACCTCCTGCACGAGTTTACAAATCAACGCGCCATCGAGCTGTGCCTGCTCGATGAGTTTATCTACCGCGCCATGCGTAATAAAACTGTTTCCAAGATTGCGCTTGCGGCAAACAGCGTGGATGCCGTTTTGCGCCAGGTGCGAGAAAATATCATCTGCCACACAGCCATGGTCCGCGCATTCTTCAACCACAACAATCTTGCCTGTCTTTCTCACAGATTCATC
>JAZUCN010000167.1:0-7206 GCA_045639205.1 Oscillospiraceae bacterium
ACCTCGTCTTCGAGTCCGTAATAACTTGCTGTACCGCGTCCGCCCTCACCCAAAACGCCAAGGCCGTGTGCATCGTCAACCATCACGCGCGCGCCGTACTTTTTGGCAAGACGGCAGATCTCGGGCAGGTTTGCAATATCGCCGCCCATGGAGAACACGCCATCGGTCACAATCAGGCATCCGCAGGTCTCGGGCACTTTCTGCAGTTTCTTCTCAAGGTCTTCCATATCGTTATGGACAAATCGGAGCATCTTGCCGTAAGACAGGCGGCAGCCGTCATACAGGCTCGCGTGATTTTCTCTGTCCATGATGACATAGTCATGCATGCCGATGATGGCGCTGATGATGCCGAGATTCGACTGGAAACCTGTCGAGAAGGTCATCACCGCTTCTTTATGCAAAAACTCCGCGAGTTCCTGCTCGAGTTCAAGATGCAGTTTGAGCGTGCCGTTGAGAAAGCGCGAGCCCGAACAGCCAGAGCCGAGCTCCTGATACGCGCGCACACCCGCTTCAATGACCTCGGGTGCGGTTGTAAGCCCAAGGTAGTTATTGGAGCCAAGCATGATGCGGCGCTTGCCTTCCATAATGACCTCAGTGTCCTGCTTGGACTCGAGGGCATGAAAATACGGATAAATGCCCGCGGCGCGGGTTTGCTCCACAAGGGAAAGTTTGCTGCATTTTGCAAAAAGGTCAATCATGGTTTTTCTCCTCCATCGCATGCAGAAGGCTCGTCAAAACGCGGCCTGTCAGTGCAAGCTCTTCACTCGAAAATTCACACTTCACTTTTTCATACGCGCGCTCAAGTTCTGCATTCGCTTCGTGCAGATAAGCGGTGTATTTATCTGCCGCCTCCAAAATGACCTCGCGGCGGTCTGTATCGGAGACGACCTTGCGAACATAGCCCTTTTGCACGAGATTGTTGATTTTATAGGTCGCATTCGGCTGTGAAATGCCGAGATACTGCGCGAACTGCGACAAGGTCGGATGACCGAGCAAATGAATCACATCTGCCGAAAATGCCTCTGTTGCGCTGAGGCTTCCCTCTTTTTCCTTGACGGAAAAGAAGATTCTTCGGTAAGCGCCGAGGCGAAGTCTTTGATATAACTTGTCAATCGTTTCTTTGAGCATAACGCCTCCGTATGTATAAAAATTTTTATATAATATTTTCTTAACTATATATCCATTTTTTGTATTTGTCAAGAAAAACGGACGCAGACATTGACATCTTGTGCTATACTGAAATACACACACGGAAAAGAGGCAATGTTATGAAAGTTTTGGTTGTAGTTGACATGCAGAACGATTTTATCTCGGGCGCGCTCGGCACGGCTGAGGCGGAGGCAATCGTTCCTGTGGTCAAACAGAAGATTGAGCAGGCAAAAGCAGAGGGCGTTCGCATCGTCTTTACGCGCGACAGCCACAAGGAAGATTATCTGCAAACGCAGGAAGGCAGAAATCTGCCTGTTACGCACTGCATCATCGGCACAGATGGCTGGCAGATAGATGAGCGGTTGGACGCATCGGGCTGTCCGATTTTCGACAAGCCCGCTTTTGGCTCGGAAGATTTGGTTCGTTTTTTGAAGATGCTCCCCGAACTCGAATCTGTGGAACTGATCGGTCTGTGCACAGACATTTGTGTCATTTCCAACGCCATGATGATCAAGGGCGCACTGCCGGAACTTCCCATCTGTGTGGACAGCGAATGTTGCGCAGGTGTCACGCCGCAGAGCCATGAAAATGCCTTGCTGGCGATGAAGATGTGCCAAATTGAGATCAAATAAAAAATCCCACCATATGGTGGGATTTTTCTTTTACTTTTTATTCGCGCGGCGTTCATGCAGGTGCAGGAGGAATGCCTTGGGGGTAGCCTCTGCCAGGCGGTTTGCGCGGCGTTCGACCACTTCCTTGGGTTTCTCGGTGATCTCCCCTGCGGCACGCAGTGCTTCTTTGGTGATCGACGGGCCGAGCAGTTCATAGATCAGCACAGAGAACAGAATGATATTTCGCACAAGCTGTCCATCCTCGCCAAGCTGCATGGCTGTCACACACATACCAAGCGCAACGCCTGCCTGCGGCAGGAGTGTATAGCCGAGGTATTTGACAACCGTACGGTCACAGCCGATGGCCTGCGATGAAAAGCGCGTGCCGAAATATTTACCGAGCGAACGCGAGACAATATACAGAACGCCGATCAAAATCAGCATCGGGTTTGCAAAGACCTCCAAGCGGAGTTCTGCGCCGCTGACGACAAAAAACAGCGCAAGAAGCGGCTGAGACCAGCGATCCGCACGCGCCATCAGATCATCGGACAGCGGGCAGATGTTGCAGAACACAGTGCCGAGCATCATGCACACAAGCAGTGAAGAGAAGCCCACCACGACAGGACCGATATGGAACTCAAGCATCGAGAGCGCAACGGTCATCAGCACAAAGGCAATCGAGATAGAAAGGCGGTTCGTATTGGAGTGGAAAATTGCCTCCAGTTTTGTCAGAACCACGCCTGCGATTGCACCAAGCAGCAGCGAAGCGGTGATCTCCACAAGCGGATTGACCAAAACCGAGAAAACATCGACGCCATTGCTGACGAGCGCCTTTGCAATGCCAAAGGAAACGGCAAAAATCACAAGACCGACCGCATCGTCGAGCGCAACAATGGGCATCAGCAGCCGCGTAAGAGGACCCTTTGCTTTATACTGACGCACGACCATCAGCGTTGCGGCAGGCGCGGTCGCCGAGGCGATGGCGCCAAGCGTGATGGCGGCAGGTGCGGAAAGAACCTGCGGTGCGAGCAGATGAAGGCCAAGCAAGACCGCGTCGACAAGCAGGGTTGCAATCAGTGCCTGTGCGATGCCGATGATGGTTGCCGTGCGGCCAATCTGTCTGATTTGGCACAGGCGGAACTCATTGCCGATGGCGAAGGCGATAAAGCCCATGGCAACCTCGGAGATCACGCCAAGCGACTCGACCGCTTCATAGCTGGTAAAACCAAGACCGTCAACGCCAAGACGCCCAAGGGCGAACGGACCAATCAGAACGCCCGCAACCAAAAACGCGGTAACATCGGGCAGGTGCCAGCGGCGGAACAGACGCGTGGCAAGCAGACCCATCAATAATGCAAATGCAATACTGAGTAATGCAGACATAATCTCTCATATCCTTTCATATTGCGGCAGATTTTTCCGCCAAACGATGCTATGTTAGTCCTCTTGTCCGTAAAAGTCAAGTACTATTGAGAATTCTTTTTCTCATACAGAAAACACCCATCGGATATGCACATCCGATGGGTGTTTTTCATTGGTTTTACAGGCAGGCTTGCAGGCGGGCGAGAATTTTCCCGCGCGTTGCTTCATCCATGAACGAAGCCTCGGCAGAATAGATGTTCATGCGGATAAGGTCTTCATAGCTGAAGCCCATTTCCTCCACACAGTGCGCATACTCTGTATCCAAATCCGTATTGGCAAGCGCCATATTATCCGTATTGATGCACACGCGCACGCCCGCGTCAAAGAGTTTCTTGGCAGGATGCTCGGCAAAAGAAGGCTGCGTTTGGCACTGGATATTGCTCGTGGGACAAATCTCGAGTGTCACGCGGTTATCGATTGCCCTCTGCCACAGCGAAGCATCATCATAGATATGATGTCCGTGACCCACGCGCGTCGTTCCAAAATCCAGTGCATCACGCACGGTTTGCGGTCCCTGCGAGTCACCTGCATGGCAGGTAAAAGGAATTTCAAGTTCCTTGGCAAGGTCAAAAATCGGGTGAAAGTTAGATAGCGGCACAATGCCCTCCGCGCCTGCAAGGTCAAGTCCGACAACACCCTTGCCAAGGTACTGCTTCGTCAGGCGTACAGTTTCAAGATTCTGCTCCATATTGAGCGATTCAGGTCCAACAGACATGGCACAAAGCAGGATTCCAATCTCGATATCGGGACAAACGGCAAGCGCCTGCTCTCGTCCCTGCAACACCGCATCAACGGCATCCGATTGTTTCAGATTCTCTCTCGTGTGCAACTGCGGCGCGAAGCGAATCTCGGCATAGCAGAGCCCCTGCGCGTGCAGGCGCTCAATGAGTTCTCTTGTCACGCGGGTGAGGTTCTTTTTATTCTGCAGCATCTGCAGAGGGTGCTCAAAGCGTTTGAGGTATTCATTGACATCGCGGCACTCAGCTGTTTCGATAATATACTGCTTCCACTGTGCAAGATTTTCGGCAGGAAGTTCTACGCCAAGTTCCTCGGCAAGAGACCACATCGTTTCACACGACACAGAGCCGTCCAGGTGCAGATGCAGATCGATTTTCGGAAATGAAAAAGTCATATTTCTTCCTCCACAGTGTTATTTTCTGCCCTTATTCTATCGGAACTGTTGCGGATTCGTCAAGCCCGCTTACGGATATTATGCCGAAAAACCATCCCTTTGGCATTTTGTTCTCTGTTGACTTTGCATAAGAATTATCGTATAATGTGAGCGTATCAAAACGATACACAAAATGATTTTATTGGAGGAAAAAACATGAAAAAGATCATCGCTCTTTTGCTTGCAGTGATCATGATCGTGGGTCTGGTAGCTTGCGCCGCTCCCGCGGTCGAAGAACCCGCTGTGGACGAACCCACGGTTGTCGCTCCCGAAGAAGAAGCTCCCGTTGAGGAAGAGCCCGTTGAGGAAGGCAAAGTTTACAACGTTGCTTACCTCGTAAACGGCAACCTCGGCGACAAGTCCTTCTTTGACTCTGCTGAAGAAGGTCTGGCAAAGCTGGCTGCTGACGGCAGAATTGACTATGTCACCATCGAAATGGGCGGCACGGAAGAAGACCAGCCCACCTGGCTGTCCACGCTGTACGAAGTATCCGAGTCCGGCGAGTATGACGTCATCGTCTGCGGCACCTATCAGATGCCCGACTATCTGAAGGAAGTCGCTACGGCTTATCCCGATCAGTACTATCTGATTTTCGACGACAACACCTATGTTGGTCAGAACTCCAACGTCATCAACGTTACCTATCGTCAGAACGACATGGGCTACATGATGGGCGTTTATGCGGCTCTGATGACCGTTGACACCACCATCCCCAACATCAACGAAGATGCTGTTGTTGGCTTCGTCGGCGGCGTTGACTCCCCCGTCATCAATGACTTCCTGATTGGCTTCATTCAGGGCGCACAGTCCGTCAACCCCGAAATCAAGATCGACACCCGTTACACCAACGACTATGTCGATACCGCGATTGCAAAGGAATACGGCCTGTCGATGATCAACGACAACAAGTGCGATATCATCTGGGGTGTTGCTGGTAACGCCGGTAACGGCGCTGCTGAAGCTGCTCTGGAAACCGGCAAGGCTTACTTCCTGGGCGTTGACTCCGACCAGGAACTGACCCTCTCCGCTGACCTGGCTGCTCTGACTCTGACCTCGGGTCTGAAGAACATCGGCAACTCGCTGATTTGGTTCTTCGACGAATGGGATGCAGGCAGAACCTACTTCGGTGAAGAAGTCAACCTCGGTATCGCTGAAGGCGGCGTTGGCATCGTGACCGACAAGAACTTTGCTGCAATCGCTTCGGCTGACACGCAGGCTGCTGTCCTGGCTGCTCAGGATGCAATCCTCGCAGGCGAAATCACCGTTGACTCTGCTCTGGCAGAGGGCGGCGCGGATCTGGCTGTCGAACTCAGAGAGGCTGTCCGTCCGTAATCTCTTCATCATAAGCCAAGAAGAAATTCGAGCTTATCCGGAGGAGGGGCTCATTCGAGTCCCTCCTCTTTTATTATATGTGCGGCATCGTCAAATTCTGTTATCCATTCGTTTGAATATGCCGCAGATATCATAAAACAGAATCTATACACGGGAGGATCACAGGCCATGCCAGATGAGAAAATTGGCGTTCCGAACGAAGAATATGTCGTTCGGATGAAAGGAATCACGAAAGTGTATTCTAATGGTGTCGCCGCTAACCAGGGTGTTGATTTCGAGCTGAAAAAAGGTGAAATCCATGCACTGATGGGCGAAAACGGCGCAGGTAAATCTACCCTGATGAAGATGCTGTTCGGATTGGAACAGCCGACCAGCGGTGAAATCTACGTAAACGGAGAGAAACTGGCGATCACCTCGCCGTCCGTTGCTATTGCAAACGGCATCGGCATGGTGCACCAGCACTTCATGCTCGTTCCGAGCCTGACAGTTGCTGAAAACATGGTCCTTGGCATGGTGCCGACCAAGTCTGGTATGTTTATTGACCAGGCAAAGGCCATTGAACTCACGCGCGAGTATGCAGAAAAGTACAATCTGCATGTCACGCCCGAGGCAAAGGTGGTCGACATCCCCGTCGGCATGAAGCAGAAGGTCGAGATTCTCAAGGCGCTCGTTCGCGGCGCGAAGATTCTCATCCTCGACGAGCCGACCGCAGTTCTTACCACCCAAGAGACCACTGAGCTCTTCCGCGAACTCATCAACCTCAAGAATCAAGGCTACACCATCGTCTTTATCTCGCACAAACTCAACGAGATCATGCAGATCACCGACCGCCTGACCATCATGCGCGCAGGCAGAAGCATGGGTGTTTACAACACGTGCGATGTCACGAAAGAGGACATTTCCCGCCTGATGGTCGGTCGTGACGTCATCCTCAATGTCCAGAAAGACAAGGCAGAGCCGACAGACATAGTACTTCGTGTGCGTGATCTTGAATACGTTAACGAATGGCAGAAGAAGATGCTCGACAAGGTTTCCTTTGATGTGCGCAAAGGTGAGATTCTCGGCATTGCAGGCGTCGAAGGCAACGGCCAGAAAGAGCTTGTTGACATTCTGTTCAACTTCAGCAAGCCCCTTGCAGGCGAGGTTTCCGTCAATGGCGCGCAGCTTGCTGGTCTATCGCAGCAGAAGCTTCGTGAGCTTGGCATCTCCCTCGTTCCCGAAGACCGCATGCTCTTTGGCATCGCGGCCACGGCATCGATTGAAGAGAACATCATCTCTGACCGTGCTGGCGCAAAGCGTCTGAATAACGGTCCGCTGTTTAACATGAAGGCCATCCACGAGGAATCCGACCGCCTGATCAAGGAATTTACAGTTCTTTGTAAGTCGGGAAAACAGCAGGTCGGTATGCTCTCGGGCGGTAACATACAGAAGGTCGTTGGTGCCCGCGAGTTCTCCAATGACCCTGTACTAATCATTGCTGACCAGCCCACACGCGGCATCGACGTCGGTGCAACAGAGTTT
>JAZUCN010000168.1:0-1634 GCA_045639205.1 Oscillospiraceae bacterium
GCATGACCGCTATTTCCTTGACCGCGTGGTCTCGCGCGTGATTGAGATTCACGATGGCAAGGCGGAATTTTACAGCGGAAACTACTCGTTTTACATGCAGGAAAAGCAGACTCGTTTTGAGCAGCAGCTCAAGCAGTACGAAAAAGAGCAGGCAAAACTCGGTCAGCTTGGCTTTACCCTTGAGCGCATGAAGGGCTGGGGCATCAACAACCGCACGCTCTATCGCCGCGCGATGTCTATTCAGCATCGCATGGAGCGCATCGAGAAAACGGACAAGCCGCACAAGGACAAGACCATGCGCGCAAAATTTGCACAGCGCGATTTCTTTGGTGACGAGGTGCTCTCGGTTGCGAATCTGCGAAAAGCATACGGTGAGCGAACGCTCTTTTCCGATGTAGAATTAAAAGTTGGCGGCGGCGAGCGCATTGCGCTTCTCGGTGACAACGGAACGGGTAAGTCGACATTTTTGAAACTTCTGCTAGGCGAAGAAGTGGGCGAGGGTCGCATTCGCTTTGGTCCGACGGTCAAGTGGGCCTATTTGCCGCAGATTATCCACTTTGCGCATCCCGAGCGCACCCTGTTAGATACGATGCTGTATGAAAAGGGCTGCTCGGTGCAGACCGCGCGCGACCGTATGGGCGCGTACTTGTTTGAGGGCGAGGATGTGTTCAAAACTGTCGGCACGCTCTCGGGCGGTGAGCAGAGCCGCCTGCGGCTGTGCATGCTGATGGATGAGAAAATCAATCTGCTTGTTCTTGACGAGCCGACAAACCATCTCGATATTGCCTCGCGCGAGTGGGTAGAAGATGCCCTTGAGGAATATGAGGGCGCGCTGATTTTCGTTTCGCATGACCGCTATTTTGTCAGCAAGTTTGCAACGCGCGTGTGGGAACTCGAAGATGGAAAAATCCGCGATTTTCCCTGCGGGTATGAAAAGTACCGTTCCATCAAATCCTTTGAGAAGATGCAAAGCGCGCCTGCGGTGCAGGAGAAAAAACCGCGCGATGCACAGCCGCAGAAGCAGAAATACAACGATAAATCGCTTGAACGGCAAATCCGTGCGCTTGAGCGTGAGATTGAAAAGCACGAAGCGCACTTAAAAGAATTTGACGAGGCCATCGAACAGGCGGCATCCGATTATCAGGAACTGGCGCGCGTGATGGAAGAAAAGCAGGCTGAGGAAGAAAAATATGAAGAACTGATGGAAAAGTGGGAAACGCTTTCCCTACAGCTCGAGGGCGGCAATTGACTTTCGCAAACCGCAGAGATACAATGTAGAAAAACCAAAACAAGGGGAGAACCATTATGAGTGAAGCTTGCAGCGGAAGCTGTCAATCGTGCTCGCAGAACTGCTCGGAGCGCAAGGCGGAAAGCCTGATTGAGAAGCAGAATGCGCACTCGAATATCAAACATGTAATCGCTGTTGTCAGCGGCAAGGGCGGCGTGGGCAAGTCCACGGTGACCTCGCTTTTGGCGATGGCAACAAAGAGTTTGGGCTATAAGGTCGGCATTCTCGATGCCGATATCACGGGCCCGTCCATTGCGCACGGGTTTGGCCTGCATGAGCCTGCGCTTGGCACGGATGACGGCATTTTGCCGTGCGAAACGGCAAGCGGCATCAAGGTCATGTCCAT
>JAZUCN010000169.1:0-10324 GCA_045639205.1 Oscillospiraceae bacterium
TTAATTGAAAAAATGACCCCCGAGAGAGCGATCTCTCGGGGTTTGTTTTGCAGATGAATCGAAGTAAGACTCAGTGCTTGGAGAACTGTCAAAGCTAAAAACATGCCTGCGGCATGTTTTTAGCTTTGACCGCAGCGGCTATGCCGCGAGGACCCGCAGGAAGCAAGCGCGCAAAAAGAGAAAACCTCCGAAGGACGAATCCCTCGGAGGTTTTGTTTGCAGTAGAGATAAGAAGCAAACTCAGCGCTTGCTGAACTGCGGAGCGCGACGTGCGAAGCGACCGCTTACGCGGTGCTTCGCAAAGCGCATGATGCCCCCACTCGCTCGCCGCTTACGCGGCAACCGCTCGGGGATGGCAAACGGCCGCACGTCGCATAAAAAACAGCACCCACCGAAGTGGGTGCTGTTTGAGATAGTATAAATTATCTCTTCGAGAACTGCGGAGCGCGACGTGCGGCCTTGAGACCGTACTTCTTTCTTTCCTTCATTCTCGGGTCGCGGGTCAGGAAACCAGCGGCCTTCAGAGCTGCGCGGAACTCGGGGTTAACGCCGAGCAGAGCGCGCGCAACACCGTGACGGATAGCGCCTGCCTGACCGGTAACGCCGCCGCCTTCAACGGTGCAGACGATATCGACCTTGCCGAGCATGTCGGTGGTAGCGAGGGGCTGACGGACAACCATCTTCAGGGTGTCCAGACCGAAGTAATCATCGATGTCACGGCCATTGATGGTGATCGAGCCGGTGCCGTCCTGGAACAGACGAACTCTGGCGACGGATGCCTTGCGGCGGCCGGTGCCGTACTGATACTGTCTTTTGCTTTCGTACATAGTCTGTTACCTCCTGATTAGTCCAGAGTCCAAGCTTCGGGCTTCTGTGCGGCGTTGTTGTGCTCAGCGCCCTTGTAGATGTGCAGGCGGCCGAGAGAGTTTCTGCCGATGGAGTTCTTCGGCAGCATGCCCTTGACAGCCAGCTCCATTGCGAAGTCGGAGCGCTCTGCCATCAGCTTGCTGTACTTGACTTCCTTGAGGTTGCCAATCCAGCCGGTGTGGTGGTAGTAGGTCTTCTGATTCAGCTTGTTGCCAGTCAGAACAGCCTTGTCTGCGTTGATGATGATGACAAAATCACCGCAGTCAACGTTGGGGGTGAAGTCAACCTTGTGCTTGCCGCGCAGAAGCTTGGCAGCGATCACAGCGGTGCGGCCCATGGGCTTGCCAGCTGCGTCGAGAACGTACCATTTTCTCTGGACATTCTCTTTCTTAGCCATAGTGGTCATGTTTGTTCCTCCGTTTGAAAGCATTGCTTTCTATAGTAAAAATTTTTGACAAATTCACAACGCGCAGATACAATGGTTTCAAAAGCGCGCCATCATTTTATAACACAGGAAAATGACGGTGTCAACCGAATTTTTGATCAAAATTAAAAATTCTATGGAAAAACTTTAAAAAGCTCGCAAATACTCTTAAATACTCACAAATACTCCAATCGCAAATTATGTTTTTGAGGAGAAATTATGCAGAACATCGTTGGTCTGGTGCGCCGATGCATCGAAGATTATCAAATGATTGCGCCCGGCGACAGCGTTGCTGTCGGCGTTTCGGGTGGTAAGGATTCGCTGGTGCTGCTTGCCGCGCTTGCGCAGCTGCGCGCGTATTATCCGCATAAATTCAGCCTGCACGCGATGACGGTCGACCTCGGCTTTGAGAACATGGACTTCTCGCCCATCGAGGAATACTGCCGAAAAATTGATGTGCCGTACACCTGCAAGCATACGAATATTGCGAAAATCATTTTTGAAACCAGACAGGAGAAAAATCCCTGCTCGATGTGCGCAAAAATGCGCCGCGGTGCTCTGCATGAGCTGATGGCGGCGCATGGGTGCACGAAAGTGGCGCTGGGACATCATTATGACGATGCGGCGGAGACTTTTTTGATGAACCTTATTTATGAGGGGCGCATCGGGTGCTTTGAGCCTGTGAGTTGGCTCAGCCGCACGGGCGTGACGCAGATTCGCCCGCTTCTGTATGTGACGGAGCAGGATGTGGCAAAAACGGCAATCAGAGAAAATCTTCCTGTGGTGCACAACACCTGCCCTGCCGACAAGCATACCAAGCGGCAGGAGATCAAAGAACTGATTGAAACGCTGGAGCAGGAGCATCCCGAAATCAAGACGCGCATTTTTGGCGCGATGCAGCGGCTTCCGCTTCAAGGTTGGGAAACCAAATGAAAAAAGCAGGACATCGGAAGATGTCCTGCTTTTTGTTACTTCGATTGCTTCATGACCTCGTGGTAGATACCCCACATGGTATCGACTTCTGTGCCGGGCAGGCGGTGCTGTGCGGCAAGCTCTTCGGTGTAGTCCGTTAAGAGCATCGGGCGGTAATCAAACAGACCGTGGTTGCGGATGATGACATTCATGGTGGGAATCAAGTTGTAATCCGCGGCGTATACGCCCAGCGCATCGCGCTCGAGGGTGAGCGTCGCCATGCCGCCGAGCATATTCTCTGCGAGCAGCTGATGCGAGAGGAAGTTGCCCAGTGAATAGAATACGGGCATTTCGCGCTGATGGCTGTTGATAAGAACTTCCATCGGCTGCAGGGTATGCGGATGTGTGCCGATGACGGCACCGACACCGTTGTCTGCAAACAGCTGTGCCCAGCGGCGCTGTTCGTCTGTGATACCCTCGTCCTCAATGCCCCAGTGGACAAAGACAACGACGAAGTCCGAAAGCTGATTGGCACGGTCGAGCGTGGTAAGGACGAAAGACTCGTCAAGCAGAGTGTCGACCATGTAGGCGTTAGTGGGGAGCTGATAGTTCAGACCATAGGTGAAGTTCACAAGACCGACGCGAATGCCGTTCTTCTCCATGATGCGAATGGTGTCGGCATCGTCCTGCGAGTCATGGATGCCGAGCAATTTGACCTCGGGGTAATTCTCGCGCCAGAAGTTGATGGTGTCGAGGATGCCGTTGTCGAGTTTATCGTAACTGTGGTTGCTGGCGGCGCTGATGACGTCGAAGCCTGCCTGTGCCAGTGCATCGCCAACGGCGGTCGGTGTGCCGAAACGCGGATAGTTATCGTACAGCTCAGGTTCGTCAACGAAGATGGTCTCCTGCTGGATACAGGCAATATCATAGCTTTCGGTAACGGGGGCAATGTCGGCATACATGTCGGTGAAATCGTAGGTTTCATCGTCGTTTTTTGCAGACCAGTAAATTGTGTTGTGGATGAGGTTGTCGCCCACAGCCATCAAGGTGACCTGCTGGACGGGTTCGGGTTCTTCCTCAACAACGGGAGGCTCGGGCTCGGGGAGCGGCTCTTCGATGATGGGTGCTTCTACAACAGGTTCTTCAATGATGGGCGTTTCGAGCAGGGTTTCGGACTGCTCGGGCATTTGCGGCTGTGCCGACAGGGCAAACTGCCAGATACCAATCGCAACAGCAAGCACGCCCAGCGCGAGCAAGACGAAACTCATGGGATTGGCTCTGCCGTGATTGGGTTTTTCAAATTTTCCTGCCAAATTGGACACCTCCGCATTTTGCCATGTCGGGCAAAAGTCTCATTTCTACTATCATAGTGGAAAAACAAGGGTTTTGCAAGATAAAAAAGCACCTGCACAAGGCAGGTGCTTTTGGTTTTTGTTAACGCAGGAAGCCCTCGAGGATTTTTTCTTCGGCTTCTTCGGAACTCAAGCCGAGGGTCTGCAGTTTGAGCAATTGTTCGCCTGCGATTTTGCCGATGGCCGCCTCGTGGATGAGGCCTGCGTCGACATGGTTGCAGGAGATTTCGGGGATGGCGCGGACTTTGGCATTGCCCATGATGATCGCGTCGCACGACACATGACCGAAGCAGGCGTTATTGCCCACCACGCGCGGATAGAAAAGCTGCGTCGAATCGTCTTTTGCGACCGAGCGGGAGATGACGCGCGTTTTGCAGTTTGCGCCGTCGAGAATGACGTCCATCTCGCTCGTTGCCTGCTGGTCGCCATGCGTGAGCAGTTTTTCGGTGACGAGGATCTCGGCGTCATCACCCTGCGCGACAAATTTTGTGTAGCGCTTGGTATCGTCGACACCTGCGATCTGCACAGTTTCCATGGTGATCGATGCGCCTTGCTCAAGATAGACGATCGTCTGTGGGTTTAAGATGCGCTTGCCACTGCCTTCGCCCTCGCCGTAGTGCTTTTCGACATAGCGGACCTTGGCGTTTTTGCCGACGTAGAATGTATGCACGCCGTCATGCTCGGAATCGCAGTCGCCGCAGTTATGGATACCACAGCCCGCGACAATATTGACCTCGGCACCTTCGCCGATGTAGAAGTCATTATAGACCAAGTCATGTCTGCCCGACTCGGTAACGACGACGGGGATATGCACATGCTCGTGCTTGGTGAAGGGCTTGATGCGGATATCGATACCGTCTTTGTCGGTTTTCGATGCGATTTCGATGTTATCGGTGTTGCGGCGGAAGGCCTTTTGCCCGTCCGAGCGGATGTTGACCGCGCCTTCGGGGATATCAGCCAGGTCTGCGACCTGCTGTAAGATGCGTTTCTGGATATCGTTCAGCATGTGCCGTTCACCTCCAGTCTGTTGCAGTTCGTGATGGTGTCGGCCAAAAGTTTCGGATACAGCTCGTCTGCCGAACCGCGGCCTGTGACGACGCCGTCTGCCACGAGCACGATTTCATCCGCGAGGCGGATGATGCGCTCTTGGTGGGAAATGATGATGATGGTCGATTCCTGGCGCTCGTGGATGGCGCGGAAGGTTTCGGTCAGGCGGGCAAAGGACCACAGGTCGATGCCGGCCTCCGGCTCATCAAAAATCATGAGCTGGGCGCCTCGCGCGAGAATGGTGGCAATTTCGATGCGCTTGACCTCGCCGCCGGAGAGGCTGGTGTCGACATCGCGGTTGAGGTAATCGCGCGCGCACAGACCAACCTGCGTGAGGTAACTGCAGGCGACATCGTGCGAGAGTTTTTTGCCTGCGGCGATTGCCAGCAGGTCTGCGACCTTCATGCCCTTAAAACGAGGCGGTTGCTGAAAGCCGTAGGAGATGCCGAGCTTGGCGCGGTCGGTGATGGAGGCGTTGGTGATATCGTGGCCGTTCCAGAGAATCTGACCGCCTGTCGGCTGCGCAAGACCCATGACGGCTTTTGCAAGTGTTGTCTTGCCGCCACCGTTGGGGCCGGTGATGACGATGAATTTTTTATCTTCAACATCCAAATTGATGTTTTTCAGAATATCGACTCTGCCGTTTCCGTCATCAGCGGAAAAGCAAAGGTTTCTTATTTGTAACATGGGTATATCCTCTTTATGCGTTGAATTGCGGGCGGCGCCCTCTGCGGCGCACTACCCTAACTAAAGTATAGCATATATTGTGAAATTGTGCAATTATTTGCACAAAAAGCATGCGAAGAATCGGAAATGTTTTTTACAAAAAGCGGTAGGAAATTTCTATACAAAACGCACAAGGTCTGCTATAATAGTTATGGCTATGACCAGCGTTTTACGCAAAAGAAAGGTTGTGAGTGAAATGGCCGGATTATCCGCAGTCATTTTTGTACCTGATGATACCGCAAAAACAGGCTACGGCCGCCCGATGATGCTGCAGAACATGATGGGTATGCCGCTGCTGTCCTGGCTGGCGCACGCGCTGGTTGCAGGCGGCGTGGATCGGTTCTTCCTGGTCTGCCATGAGCGCTTCAAGCATGATGCGCGTGGGTGTCTTCCTGCGCAGGCCGAGGTGTTTTGCCCGACTTCGGAAGATACGTCCGATCAGCTGCATGTCTTTTTGTCCACCGCGGATGAAGCCGAGGAGGACATCATTGTTGTCACGGGACCGTCGGTCATCGTGCCGTACACGATCGATGAAGAGGAGTTCACGCAGGCACCTGTTGCCAGCAATGTGACCTCTGTCAGCCGTCAGGCTTTGATGGACGCGCTCGACGACAGCTTTATTTTTACTGATTTTATTCGCGAACACGGTGCGGCGTACACCGACCGTGACGGCGTATATGCCGTGTCCAGCATGGAAGAGCTGGCAGACTGGCAGAGCGTGCTCAAGCGCGGCGTGCTGTATGAACTGGCGCATCAAGGCGTCGAGATTTGGGATTACGACAATACCTATGTTGAGCCGGGCGTTTCGGTCGGCGCAGGTACGGCGCTTCTGCCGGGAACGATTCTGCGCGGCAATACGACCATCGGCAAAAACTGCACCATCGGCCCGAATACCTATCTGGAGGATGTGAAGGTCGGCGATGGCACAAAGGTCAACGCCTCGCAGCTGTATCAGTCCACGGTGGGCTTTGATACGAGCGTCGGCCCGTTTGCCTATGTCAGACCCGGTTCGAGTATCGGAAACTGCGTGAAGGTCGGCGATTTTGTTGAGGTCAAGAACTCGAAGATCGACGATGGCACAAAGATCTCGCATCTGACCTACGTTGGCGACAGCGATGTCGGCAAGAATGTCAACTTTGGCTGCGGTACGGTCACGGTCAACTATGACCGCGCGAAAAAGCACCGCACGACCATTGGCGATAATGCCTTTATTGGCTGCAACACGAATCTTGTTGCTCCCGTGACGGTCGGCGAGGGCGCGTACACCGCCGCAGGCTCGACCATCACAGACGACGTGCCTGCGCAGGCTTTGGCTGTGGCGCGTGCGCATCAGGTCAACAAGAAAGAGTGGGCATCGAAACACAAAGTCAAACAGCCCAAGTAAGGGTAATCATACATCCGAACAAGAAGAGAATAATACAGAGAGGTAATTATCTATGATTTCGCATGGTAAAAACGTCAAGGTATTCTGTGCCAACGCCAACCGCCCCTTTGCCGAGGGCGTCTGCCGCAAGCTGTGGCTGCCCATGGGTGACTGCACGGTTACGACATTTGCCGACGGTGAGGTTTCTGTGACCATCAACGAATCTGTCCGCGGCAGTGACGTTTTCCTGGTACAGTCGACTTGCAAGCCCGTCAACAACAATCTGATGGAACTGCTCATCATGATCGATGCCTGCCGTCGTGCTTCGGCCGGCCGTATCACTGCGGTTATTCCCTACTTCGGCTACGCCCGTCAGGACCGCAAGGCCAAGGGTCGTGACCCGATTTCGGCAAAGTTGGTTGCCAACATGATTGAAGCCGCAGGCGCAGACCGCGTGCTGACGATGGACCTGCATGCCGCGCAGATTCAGGGCTTCTTCGACATCCCTGTCGATAACCTGCTGGCAAACCCTGTGTTTGTCAAGTATTATATGGAGAAATTCCCGAATCATGAGGACATGGTCGTTGTTTCTCCTGACGTTGGCTCGGTTTCGCGCAGCCGTACGTTCGCAAACAAGATGGGCATGGGTCTTGCCATTGTTGACAAGCGCCGCGAAAAGGCAAACTGCTGTGAAGTCATGAACATCATCGGCGATGTCAAGGGCAAAAAGTGCATCATCTTTGACGATATGGTCGACACCGCAGGTTCTCTTTGCAACGCGGCAAAGGCAATCGTGGAAGTTGGCGGCGCAACGGAAGTTTACGCCTGCGCGACCCACGGTGTTCTGTCCGGCCCTGCCTGCGAGCGCATTGAAAACAGCTGCATCAAGGAGCTGACCCTGCTCAATACGATCCCCGCTCCCGAAAATGTCAGCTCGCGCATCAACTATCTGGACGTTTCGCCCATCTTCGCAGACGCGATTCAGCGCATCTACGAGGAGAACTCGATGTCCGTTCTGTTCTAAGCCATGCGCCTGTTTCAGAAATCAGCCTGCGATTGGATGATTGTTGGGCTGGGAAACCCCGGAAAGCAGTATGAGCGCACGCGGCACAACATGGGCTTTTGCGCGATGGATATCCTCGCGGGAAAACTTGCAGTGCGTGTGAATAAAAGCCGTTTTCAGGCCTTGACCGCGACGGCAACGTATCGCGGGCAAAAACTGCTCCTGCTGCAGCCGCAGACCTTTATGAATGCATCGGGTCTGGCGGTTTCGCAGGCGGCATCGTATTACAAAATTCCGGCCGAGCGCATCATCGTCATGTTTGACGATATCTCGCTTCCTGTCGGAAAACTCCGCGTGCGCCCGAGCGGTTCTGCAGGCGGGCACAATGGACTCAAGTCCATTGCAAGCAGCCTTGGTACGCAGGAATATCCGCGCGTGAAAATTGGCGTTGGCGCAAAGCCGAGCCCCGAGTATGACCTGGCGCAGTGGGTGCTTGCGGCTGTGCCGAAGGCTGACCAGCCGGCAATCCAAGAGTCGCTTGAGAAGGCGGCCGAGGCGGCGCTTTGCATCGTGGAGCACGGTGTGGAGCAGGCACAGGCGCGGTTTAATTAAGAAAATATCGAAAACGCAACGGCGATGGGAACTCCCATCGCCGCGTTGCCACTTGCGCGAAAAACGAAAATTTTGAAGAAATTTGCGGAAAGGAATTGCCGTTATGCTGTTAAAAGCCCTGCAAATGATACCTGAATATCGCACAATTGCGGAAGATATCGAAGCGCGCAGAACTCTTGCCGTTTCGGGTGTCAGCCAAATCAACCGCAGTCATATCATCGCAGGACTTTGCCGCGACAGTGCAAGACCCGCTGTTATCATCTGTCAGGATGACCTTGCCGCACAGCGCATTGGTGCAGAATTGGCAGCATTTTTGGGCAGGGAGATTCCCATTTTGCCGACGCGCGAACTGGTTTTCCACGAGGCGGTGGGTGTTTCGCGCGAATGGGAGCATCGCAGACTGCGTCTGCTGTATGACCTTGCTACGGGCGCAGAGCGCGTGATTCTCGCGCCGCTCGAGGCTTTGAGCCTGCGCACGATGCCGCGCAGTGTGCTTTTTTCCGCGTCGATCACCTTGAAGGTCGGCGCGAGTTATGACATCGAACAGCTTGCAAAAAAACTGACCGAGGCTGGTTATCATCGTGCTTCGCTTGTCGAGGGTGTGGGACAGTTTGCGCTTCGCGGCGGCATTTTGGATGTGTACTCGCCTGCATGCGACCAGCCTGTGCGCGCGGAATTCTTTGGCGACGAGCTTGATGCGATGGGTTTCTTTGACCCCGTGAGCCAAAGACGGACGGAAAATGTGGAGCAGGTGATCCTGCTTCCCGTCGCAGAAACTGTGGCACATCTGCATCCGCAGGGCATTGAGGGGCTTTGCGAGGAGTTGGAGGGTGTCATCGCGCGGCAAAAGCGCCGCCGCGTGCCCAACGAGGTGCTCATGCAGACACTTCGCGCGGACATCGAAAAACTGCAAAGCGGCGTGTCGTTTTCGGCTTCAGACCGCTATATGGCGCTGATTTACCCCGAATTTTTTACTGCCGCGGACTATATCTCACGCGATGCGGCGGTGTTCTTTTGTGATTACGGCAATCTCGTGCGTGCAGATCGCGCGCGCGAGGAAGAGCATGCCATGCGCCTCGAGGCGTTTTTGGACGGTGGTGTATTGGCAGGAGACCTGTGCGCGTTTTCGCTCGGTTTGCAGGATTTGGCGGAAAGTTTTCAGGAGCGCGGTGCGGTGTATTTTGACGCGTTTTTGCCTGCACGATTCCCCGAGTGTCTGCCGCCGAAGCGCATCGTGTCAATCGCGGCAAAACAACTTCCCGGCTACGGCGGCAGTATGGAAACAGCCGTGCAGGACCTGCACCACTACAGAAAGAACGATTTCTGCGCGCTGGTGCTCTGCGGCGGCAAGCGTCGCGGTGAGATCTTAAAGCAGATGCTTTTAGACCAGCACGTTGATGCGATGCTCGCATTCCCGCTTGTACAACTGCCGAAGCCCGGGCAGATCCTTATTACCGACGGAAGCCTGCCTGCGGGCATGGAATATCCCGAAATTCGCCTTGCGGTGCTGACCGAGGGTCAGCTGATGGCACGCGCCGCGCGCAAAAAGCCCGCGCGCAAGACCGCGACCAACCGCAAGAAAATCGAGTCCTTTACAGACCTTACGCCGGGCGACCTCGTGGTGCATGAACATCATGGCATCGGCCGCTATGTGGGCATGGAGCAGATGAAGGTTGACGGCATCGTTAAGGACTATGTAAAAATCGCCTATCAGGGCACAGATACGCTTTATGTACCTGCGACACAGCTTGACCTTGTGGGCAAGTATATTGGCGCAGGTGAGGATACGACGGTCAAACTCAACAAACTTGGCGGCGAGCAGTGGCAAAAGCCAAAGGCAAGAGCCAAGGCCGCGGCCAAGGATTTGGCGGCGGGGCCCACCAAGCCCTATGCTGAGCGCATGCGCCTGCCGGGCTTTGCCTTCTGCGAGGATTCTCCGTGGCAAAAAGAGTTTGAAGACGGCTTTGGATATGCCGAAACCGATGACCAACTGCGGTGCATTGAGGAAATCAAGCACG
>JAZUCN010000170.1:0-1555 GCA_045639205.1 Oscillospiraceae bacterium
AATGAGATTTTGCATCAGCTGGAGCTTTGCAAACAGGGCGAGATGTCCGATTATGAGCTGGAATCGGCACGCAGATACATTCTCTCCGACCTGCGTGCAGGACTCGACAGCCCCGGCAGGCTCGATGATTACAGCATCGGGCAAATCGTCCTCGGCATGGATTGCTCCATGCAGGAGCTTGCATCAAGAATTGAAGCGGTCACAAGAGAAGATGTCATCGAAGCGGCAAAAAAAATCACGCTCGATACGGTATTTTTCATCAAGGGGGAAGAGGCATGAACGAACGGTATTTTATCGCCCCCGATGCGCGTTTTTATGAAGAGCGTTTGGAAAATGGGCTTCTTGTGCGCGTGATACCCAGACCGGGCTTTGCAAGAAAACTCGCGTTTATGGCGACCAATTTTGGCTCTGCCGATTGCCGTTATGAAAAAGACGGCAAGCAGGTCTGCGTGCCCGACGGCATAGCGCATTATCTCGAGCATAAGATGTTCGACATGCCTGACGGAAACGCCATGGAGCAGTTTGCGCAGTATGCAGGCTCTAACAACGCCTTTACAAACTACTTCATGACGGCGTATTATGTGGAGTGTACCGAGCAGTTTGCGCAGAATCTGCAGACGCTTCTGGATATGGTCATGACGCCGTATTTTACAGACGAGAGTGTGGAAAAAGAGCGCGGCATCATTGAGCAGGAGATTCGCATGTATGAAGACAGCGCAGAGTCCGCGGTCTTTGAGCGCCTGCTTGCCCTGATGTATCCGAAGCACCCAATCAGCGCCCCGATTGCAGGAACAGTCGAGAGCATCGCGGAGATTACAGCGCCTTTGTTGCATGAGTGCTATAAGCAGTTCTATGACCCTGCAAACTTTGTGCTTTGCGTGATGGGCGATGTCGATGCGCAGGAGGTCATTGACCTCGCCAAAGCGCACACGCCCAAATCCATCGGTAAGATTCCCGCCTGTGATTACGGCGGAAAAGAGGCGAAAATCGCGCAGGCAGGCAGAACAAAGACGCGCATGGAGGTATCCATGCCGACCTTTGCCGCAGGCTTTGGCTGTGACGAAGATGGCCTGTGCAAGGACACCGTGCGCAGGGATATCATTGGCGATTTGGCGGCAGAGATGCTTGCAGGTGAGTCCACAGCGCTCTATCAGCGCCTGTATGACAGCAATCTCATTGACGCAGGGTTTTCGATCGACTTTGAGCACATCCGCGGCGTGAGCCTCATAGAGGTCGCAGGCGACAGCGAAGATCCCGACGCGGTACTGGAGGCAATCTTGCAGGAAGCAGAGCGCATTGACCGCGAGGGACTTGACGATGCGCAGTTTGAGCGCCTTCGCAAATCCTTCCTCGGACACCGCATGCGTGATCTGGATAGTTTCCAGGGCACTTGCTACCGCATCTGCGCGTATGTATTTGAAGGCGCGGAGTATTTTGATGTGATGCAGGCACTGCGCTCTGTCACGAAGCAGGAGGTCGAGGACTTCTTGCGTCGGACCATCCGCCGCGAGCGCATGGCAGTGTCCATCATTGAACCCAAAGAAAGATAAGGAGG
>JAZUCN010000171.1:0-6573 GCA_045639205.1 Oscillospiraceae bacterium
TGTTCATCAGCGCCTGCAAAACATCAGGCGGATAGTTTTCCGCCAGCGTCATGACCCGCTCTGCAAAGGCTCTGCCGTCATCTTCCCCGCGCACATAGCGCAAAATAGCCGTGCGCCAAGGATAGTTCATCACAGAGTCCAGTTCGCGGTCAACAAAATACCGCCTGCGCACATCGTAAGCAATCTTGTTTGTTGCATCCTCCCAAACCTCGCCGTTGAGGATTGCGTCCGGATTGATCTCGCGGATGCGCTTGCGCAAAAGCATGATAAACTCATCGGGCAGTTCATCGGCAACATCGAGCCGATAGCCGTCCGCACCGAGTTTCAGCCACTTGGCGCACACGCTGTCCTCGTCACGGATGATGTAGTCAAGATACGCAGGCTCAAGTTCGCGCACACACGGAAGCGTCGTGATGCCCCACCAACTGGTGTAGACTTTCGGATAATCCTGGAACTCAAACCACGTGCGATAGGGCGAATTTTCGTCCGAAATCGCACTTTGGAAATACGCACTCTTGCTTCCCACATGGGAAAATACGCCATCGAGGATGATTTTCATGCCCGCCTCATGCGCCGTTTGGCAAAGCGCCTTGAAATCTTCCTCTGTGCCGAGCATCGGGTCAATACGCTTATAGTCATAGGTATCATACCGATGCGTCGACCATGCCATAAAAATGGGATTGAGATACAGGATATCAACGCCCAAATCCTTCAGATACGGGATTTTCTGGCAAATACCGCGCAGATTGCCGCCGTAAAAGTCGTTGTTGAGGATTTCTCCCCGTGCATCGGGCAGATATACAGGCATATCTTCTACATTTTCATGTACCCAGTACGGCTGTACTTTCTCCGTGCAATCGCACTGCCCCACGCGGCAGAAGCGGTCGGGGAAAATCTGATACATCACCGCGCCCTGCATCTGCTTGGGCACAAGGTAATTGGTATCAACACAGCTGACCTGCCACAAATCGCCCGCTTCCATGTTGGTGTCATTTCCCTGCTTGAACAGACGGAATGTTTCATTGGGCGTTGTGATACGGAAATAGTAGAAATACAGCCCTGTCTGCGCAAGAGAAAACTCACACGCAAACACTTCATAAAGCTCTTCCGTGCACTCTTTTTCAAGGGCAACCGCTTGAAGCTCCTCGCAATTTTCCTTCAGCAAAATCAGCTCCGCATGCACCGTCCTGCACGAGCATGGGATATCAATATGCAATTTACAAATCTGCCCCGGGTTCAAAACGCCAAAAGGCGTCTTGAACCTGGGGAGCTTACTGTCAAATAAAATTCGCATACGTTACCTTGCAGTTATTTGCTTATTCCTTCGTACATCGCCATGTACTGCTTGGCAGGCTCGCGCCAACTGCTGTCAATGCGCATGTTGTTCTTTGCAAGCCTCAGCCACTTTTCGCCATCGCCATAATACAGCTCCAGCGCACGGTCGATAGCTGCGAGGAAATCATCCGCATTGTAGCTTTGGAATGTGTAGCCTCGGCCAAGCTCGCATACCTCGTCATACGGCCAAACCGTATCCTTCAGGCCGCCTGTTGCGTTGACAACAGGCACCGCGCCAAAGCGCATCGCGATCAGCTGCGACAGACCGCACGGCTCGGACTTCGACGGCATCAGATACAAATCCGCCGCCGCATAGGCAAGGTTTGCCAGCTTCGGGTCAAAGCGAAGCGAAACTGCCGCCTGCTCAAAGCGTTCTGCCAAGCTTGAGAAATACCATTCGTACTTTTCTTCGCCTGTGCCGATGATGAGCAGCTGCACCTTTCTTTCCATCAGGTGCTCTGCGATGTAACACAAAAGGTCCAAGCCCTTATGCTCTGCAAGGCGGCTGACGATAACAAGCAGCGCCACATCCTTGTCCTCGGGAAGGCCAACTGCCTTCTGAAGCGCAAGCTTGTTGGCGGTCTTTCCTTCGCGCATGTCATCGACACCGAAGAACTGCACAAGACCTGCGCTTGCACCCGGGTCAAACAGTTCCATGCTGATGCCGTTGGTAATGCCCAAAAGGTCGCTGCCGCGGCCGCGAAGCACGCCCGAAAGACCATGTGCATAGTACGGATACTGCAGTTCCTGTGCATAGGTCTGCGAAACCGTACTCACGCGGTCTGCCGTCACAATGGCAGACTTCATGAAATTCGTGCGGTCGTCAAAACGAAGCACCTCTTCACATTCATACGGCAAGCCCAAAACAGCGCCGTTGAAATCCATATCTGCCTTGCCCTGATACTCGACATTGTGAATGGTAAACACGCTCTTGGTCGAGCCAAAATCCGCGCGATATTCCGTTTTCATCAAAAGCGGAATAAGCGCCGTCTGCCAGTCATGGCAATGGATGACATCGGGCTCAAAATTCAGATACTTGATGGCCGCCAGAACAGCCTTGCTGAAAAAGGCAAAGCGCTCGCCATCATCTCCGTGTCCGTAAACACCCTCGCGGCAGAAATAATATTCGTTGTCAATAAAATAGAAACGCAGCTTCTTTTTGCGCGACTTCAGACGCAGAACACCGACATACTCGCGCTTCCATGACATCGGCACATCAAAATATCCGAGGAACTCCATGTCCCACTTGTCGGAATACTTGATAGCACCGTAGTACGGAAGGAACACGCAAATCTCATTTTTCGGAAGATTCGAAAGCTCCTGCGGCAGGGCCTGCATCACGTCGCCAAGTCCACCTGTTTTGATAAACGGAGCGGCCTCGGAGGCTGCCATTGCGATTTTCATACATTTGCTCCTTTTGATACGGTTACTTCTTTGGTAATTAACTGCGGACTGTCGGGCGAGCCGAGCAGGCATACACCGGGCTCAATAACAACATTCTTGTCCAGGATGACATAGCGCAGTTTTGCGCCCTTGCCAATCTTACTGCCCTGCATGATGATGCTGTCGGAAACCTCCGCTTCATCATCAATATCAACCTCGCGGAAAATAATGCTGTTCTCCGCGTGGCCATAGATATGGCATCCGTCTGCAATGATGCAGTTCGGTGCCTGTCCGTGATCGCCAAACAGTGTCGGCACCGCGTCACGAACCTTCGTGTAAATGGGCACTTCGCTGCGGAAGAGGCTTCTTCTGACCTTCTCATCGAGAAGCGCCATGCTGTTGCGGTAATAATCTTCCGCGCACTCGTTGAGCAGTGCAATATTGTTGAACGAATAGACATTGATGTTAAGCTTGCCCGCATTGTAGGCCGCCATCAGGAAGTCACGTTCAAAGTGATACTTGCCGTGCGGCACCATCTCATGGATAACCTCCAGCAGCATCTTGCGGCTCATGACGAACATGCTCATGCCAACGAGATAATCCTCGCCTGCACAGTAGTCCGTTGCAAGGTCGACCAGTTTGCCGTCTTCGTCAAGTTTCATCGCCAACTGACGCTGACGCTTGCCGTCGGCAATACCCTTCTTGCCAACCACCGTCACATCACAGCCCGAGCGGACGTGCGCATCGACAACCTCGCGGAAGTTAATCGCGCAAAGCACATTCGTATCTGCCAGAACGACGTATTCGGAGTTGTTTCTCTGCAGAACAGGCAGTGCCGTCTGCAACGCTTCCAGCTTTCCGCGATACGCGCCCGTGTGACCCGTTGCATAAGGCGGCAGGAAGCGTACGCCTTCGCCCAGCTTGAGATCCCATTCTTCGCAGCTGCCAAGATGGTCCATCAAAGACTGGTAGTTATACTTCGTAATGATACCGATATCGCGGATACCGGAGTTTGCCATGTTAGACAGAATAAAGTCGACCTGACGGTAGCGTCCTCCATAGGGGATGGAAGCGGAGGTTCTCACACTCGTCAGCTTGCCCATGTTGCTGTCATAGATGTTCGAGAAAATAATTCCCATCGTATCCATTGCAGTTTCCTCCCTTTCCCGTCTTAAACAATTGCGCCGGCTTCAATCACAGTGCCCTCAAGCACTTCGTGATCCTTGCCGATAACGCAGATTTTGCGTTCTTCGCCTTCGATGTAGTCGCCAACCTTCGCGCCTGCGCGAATCACGCAGCCTTCGGCTACGATTGCGCTGCATACACGCGCGCCGTTTTCAACCACAACATTCGGCATGATAACGCTGTCGATAATTTCCGCGCCATAGCCAATATGACAACCCGTCGAGAGCACCGAATGCTCCACGCTGCCAAAGATATCGCAGCCTTCTGCTACAAAGCTATCATGTACGCGCGCTGTATTGGCAATAAAGCTCGACGGCATGGCCGTATTTCTCGCGTAAATCTTCTTTCCGTCAGAGCTGGAAAGCTCAAACTCAGGTTCCTTGCCAAGCAGGTCCATGTTGGCCTGCCACAGGCTGTCGATCGTGCCGACATCCTTCCAATAGCCGTCAAAGCGATATGCCATCAGATGATAGCCTGCATCCAAAATCGCGGGGATGATGTTCTTGCCGAAGTCGTTTTCGCTCTTCGGATCCTGCTCATCCATCTCCAGATACTTCTTCAGCACGCTCCAGTTAAACACATAGATGCCCATCGAGGCGTTTGTGCTCTTGGGCTTCTTGGGTTTCTCTTCAAACTCGTAAATCGAGCCGTCCTCGCGCGTATTCATGATGCCGAAGCGCGATGCCTCTTCAATGGGCACATCGCGCACAGCGATGGTGCAGTCCGCTTCATTTTTCTCGTGGAAGCGGATCATGGCCGCATAGTCCATCTTGTAGATGTGGTCGCCCGAGAGGATCAGTACGTAATCGGGGTTATAACGGTCGATAAACGCGATGTTCTGATAAATCGCATTTGCCGTACCCTTGTACCATTCCGAGTTCTTGCTCTTGGCATACGGCGGCAGAACCTGCACACCGCCATGTGAGTTGTTCAAACCCCACGGCTGACCGTTGCCGATGTACTCATTGAGTTCCAACGGCTGATACTGGGTCAGAATACCGACCGTGTCAATGTTAGAGTTGACGCAATTGGAAAGCGGGAAATCAATAATGCGGTACTTACCGCCAAAGGGAACAGCAGGCTTGGCAGTGTTCTCCGTCAGAACCATCAGACGGCTACCCTGTCCGCCCGCAAGCAGCATGGCAACACAGCGTTTCTTTTGAAAATGCATAGCAGTTTCCTCCTGGTTGTTTTTGTTCGATCTTTGGGCTTTTGCGCCAAAATTTGCAGCAGGTTTCTTTTCTCTAAAAATGAAAATCACCGACGAGTCTTAGCCTTTACACAGCACGCCCATGCATGCAGGCAGATATCCGTCGGTTTTCTTATGTTGTTGGCAGAGCCATGTCCGTTTTTCTGAAACTATATCCGTATGTTTTCATATAGCGGTCCATTTTCTGCGGCTCCCCTCACAATTCTGTTTTTATTATACAACCATATCAAGAATTAAACAAGTAAGAATATCCAAACAAACAGAAAAAAAGAACGGTGTCTTTTGACACCGTTCTTCTTTTGCACAAAATTTCTGCGCGATTTTTGTTGAATTAGCCCAGTTCGGAGAAGTACTTGATCGTACGGACCATCTGGGAGGTGTAGGAGTTCTCGTTGTCGTACCAGGAAACAACCTGAACCTGAGTCTTGCCGCCTTCGAGCGGAAGAACCATGGTCTGGGTAGCATCGAACAGGGAGCCGAAGCGCATGCCGATGACGTCGGAGGAAACGATCTCGTCGGTGGTGTAACCGAAGGACTCGGTAGCCTGGGACTTCATCTGAGCGTTGATTTCGTCAACGGTAACGTTGCCCTTGACAACAGCGTTGAGAATGGTGGTCGAACCGGTGGGGGTGGGAACACGCTGTGCAGCGCCGATGAGCTTGCCGTTGAGTTCCGGGATAACCAGGCCGATAGCCTTTGCAGCGCCGGTGGAGTTGGGAACGATGTTGATAGCGCCTGCACGGGAGCGACGCAGATCGCCCTTGCGCTGGGGACCATCCAGGATCATCTGATCGCCGGTGTAGGCGTGGATGGTGCACATGATGCCGGACTGGATGGGAGCCAGGTCATTCAGAGCCTTTGCCATGGGAGCCAGGCAGTTGGTGGTGCAGGAAGCGGCGGAGATGATGGTATCTTCGGCCTTCAGGGTCTCATGGTTTACGTTGTAAACGATGGTGGGCAGATCGTTGCCGGCGGGAGCAGAGATAACAACCTTGCGAGCGCCTGCATCGATGTGAGCCTGAGCAGCAGCCTTGCTGGTGTAGAAGCCGGTGCACTCCAGAACTACGTCAACACCCAGTTCGCCCCAGGGCAGCTCAGCAGCCTTGGCCATAGCGTAGATGGTGATTTCCTTGCCGTCTACGGTGATGGAGTTTTCGCCTGCAACAACTTCGTGCTCGCGGCCATAATTGCCCTGAGTGGAGTCATACTTCAGCAGGTGAGCCAGCATCTTGGGAGAAGTCAGGTCGTTGATAGCGACAACCTCAAAACCCTCAGCGCCGAACATCTGACGGAAAGCCAGACGACCGATACGGCCAAAACCGTTGATTGCAACTTTAATGCTCATAATGATTTCTTCCTTCCTGAATGTGAAATGTGCCTGAAAATGGCAGAACATCTCAAATGTATGGTACGTTTAGTATTATATGCGCATCTGTGAAAAAATCAACCCCTTTTTGTGA
>JAZUCN010000172.1:0-5730 GCA_045639205.1 Oscillospiraceae bacterium
TGTCGGTCTTTCAAGTCTCGCGTATGAAAAAAGCAGGACACCATAAAGGTGTGCCTGCTTTTTTGGTCCGGGTTGCGGGACTTGAACCCACGGTCTCTTGGTCCCAAACCAAGCGCGATACCAAACTTCGCTAAACCCGGAGCGTGAGAATCATTATAGCAGACCCAAAACGTAAAAGCAAGCGAGTGGAGGAAGAATTGCGGCTTTACGCGCAGGAAAAAGTCTGCTATAATGCAGGGGAAATTACAAATTGCGAGGGTATCGCTATGAGAATGAGAAAAAGAAATAATCTCGAGCCGCGTATGGCGGCCTGCGAGAGCGTATGGATTCACGAGCCGCAGACGCTTCGCGGCAACTGGAGAAGCCTGATGCCGAACTGCCGCGAACTTCGTGTGGAAGTTGGCTGTGGGAAGGGCAAGTTTACGGTGGAAACCGCACAGGCAGAGCCTGATGTGCTGATTATTGCCATCGAACGCGTGCAGGAAGCCTTGGTGCTTGCAATGGAGAGCGCAATTCGCATGGAACTTAAAAATGTGTTCTTCGTTTCGCTCGATGCGGCAAATATCTGCGAGTTCTTTGCCGATGACGAAATTGACCTGCTGTATATCAATTTCTGCGACCCGTGGCCGCGCAGTAAGAATGCCAAGCGCAGACTCACATACCGCACGTTCCTGGAAAAATACAAGGCAGTCATCAAACTCGGCGGTCAGATTCATTTCAAGACCGACAACGCAAAACTCTTTGAGTGGTCGCTCGAGGAGATGGAAGGTGCGAAACTTGAACTGCACAATGTTACGCGTGATTTGCATGCCAATGGTCCTGTTGGAATCATGACGGGCTACGAGATGAAGTTCTACGAACTTGGCACGCCCATCAACCGCTGTGAGGCGACGGTCGTCTGCAAACCCGAGCCGCAAGAAGAAACGGAAGAAGCATGATAAAAACCCCACCGAAATTCGGTGGGGTTTTTCTTATTCGAGTTCGAACGCGCCGGTGTAGAGTTGGTAATAGACACCCTTTTCGGCGATGAGGTCGTCGTGCGTGCCGCGTTCGATGATGTTGCCGTGGTCGAGGACCATGATGGCGTTGCTGTTGCGGACGGTGGACAGGCGGTGCGCGATGACAAAGACCGTGCGGTCTTTCATCAGTGCGTCCATACCGCGCTGAACAAGAAGTTCTGTGCGTGTGTCAATGGACGAAGTCGCCTCATCGAGAATCATGACAGGCGGGTCTGCAACGGCGGCGCGTGCAATCGAAAGAAGCTGGCGCTGACCTTGCGAGAGATTTGAGCCGTTTGTAGTCAGCATGGTGTTGTAGCCTTCGGGCAGGCGCGTGATGAAGTCATGCGCGTTTGCAAGCTTCGCCGCGTGGATGCACTCATCATCGGTCGCATCGAGTTTGCCGTAACGGATGTTATCCATAACGGTGCCTGTGAAGAGATTGACATCCTGCAGGACAACGCCGAGCGAGCGGCGCAGGTCTGCTTTTTTGATGCGGTTAATATTCACGCCGTCATAGCGGATTTTGCCGTCTGCGATGTCATAGAAGCGGTTAATGAGGTTCGTGATGGTGGTTTTGCCTGCGCCTGTCGCGCCGACAAACGCGAGTTTCTGCCCGGGTTTGGCATACAGCGAAACGTTATGCAGGACGGTCTTTTCAGGGACATAGCCAAAGTCCACATCGAAGAAACGTACATCACCGCACAGCGGCACGAGTGCAAAACTGCCATCTGCCTGCGGGCATTTCCACGCCCAAAGACCCGTGCGCTTATCACACTCGGTCAGCACACCGTCAGTTTCACAGCAGTTGACAAGCGTCACATCGCCATTGTCCTCTTCGGGTTGCTCATCGAACAGGCCAAAGATACGCGTCGCGCCTGCCATCGCCATGGCAATGGCGTTGATCTGCTGGGGAACCTGGGAAACATTCATCGTAAACTGCTTGCACATGCCGAGATACGATGCGATAACGGAGATGGCAAGCGGCGCGGCAAACGAGCCTGTTGCGATGAAATTCTGCAAGGAGAGATTGGGAATGTTCAGCCCCGAACAGATGAGGAAGCCACCTGCGAAGGCCGTCAGAACATACAGAAGGTTGCCGATGTTCGCCATGATGGGCATGAAGATATTGGAGAAGCGCTGTGCGTTCTGCGCGTCGGAGAAGAGTTGGTCGTTCAGTTTGTCAAAGTCCTCTTTTGAGGCATCCTCGTGGCAGAATACTTTGACGACCTTTTGTCCGTTCATCATCTCTTCGACATAGCCTTCAACTGTGGCAATGGACTTCTGCTGACGAACGAAATACTTTGCGGAAAGACCGCCAATGTGCTTGGTGACCGTGCGCATTGCGATAATGCCGAGCACAACGACAAGCATCAGCGGGATGCTCAGATAGAACATCATGAACAGAACGCTGATCACCGTCAGTCCCGACTGAATCATGTGCGGCAGACTTTGCGAAACAAGCTGGCGGAGCGTGTCGGTATCATTTGTATAGTAACTCATGATATCGCCGCGGTGATTGCGGTCAAAGAAGGAGATGGGAAGATTCTGCATACCGCGGAACATGCGCGTGCGCAGATTGTGCAGGAAACCCTGCGTCACATGTGCCATGAGCTGGGTCTGGATGACCGTGCACAGAAGAGCCACCGCGTAGAGCGCAATCATCACGCCGATTGCGGCTAAAATCTGCGGGGCAACCGCTTGCCAGCCGACGAGCAGACCTTGCTCAATATAGGCGGTGAGGCGTTCAATGAACAGAGCAGGGGTGACGCCGATGATGGCGCTGATGATGATGCAGATTGTGACAATGCTCAGTTGTACAGGGTAATCGGCAAAGAGCAATTTCAGCACGCGCCCGAGCACCTTGGGGTCAAGGTCACGCAGGCCGCGACCTCCGGGCGGGCGTCTGCCGCCGGGACCGCGCATGGGAACATTAGCCATTTTGCGCACCTCCTGTCTGCGTCTGCGACTGATAGACTTCGCGATAAATTTCGCTCGTCTCGAGCAACTGCTCATGTGTGCCCATGGCGCTGATCGAGCCGTTATCCATGACGAGAATCAAATCAGCATCCTCAATGGACGAAACGCGCTGGGCGATGATGAATTTTGTCGTATCGGGAATCTCTGTGCGCAGAGCCTGACGGATGCGCGCGTCGGTCTTGGTGTCGACAGCAGAGGTCGAGTCATCTAAAATCAGAATCTTCGGCTTTTTCAGAAGCGCACGTGCGATGCAAAGGCGCTGTTTCTGACCACCCGATACATTCGTGCCGCCCTGCTCGATGTGTGTATCATAGCCCTCGGGGAAGGACTGGATAAATTCGTCTGCGCAGGCAAGACGGCATACACGGACAAGTTCTTCATCCGTAGCATCCGCGTCACCCCAACGCAGGTTTTCTTTGATAGAGCCCGAGAACAGAACATTCTTCTGCAGGACAACGGCGACCTCGTCGCGCAGGGTGGTGATATCATACTCGCGCACGTCTTTGCCGCCAACAAGGACGGTGCCGTTTGTTGCGTCATACAGACGGGGAATGAGCTGAATGAGGCTCGTCTTGGCAGAGCCTGTGCCGCCGATGATGCCAACGGTCATGCCAGACTTTACATGCAGGTCGATATTTTCAAGCGCCATACGCTCGGCATTTGCAGAGTATTTGAAACTGACGCCACAGAAATCCACATCGCCGTTTTCCACATGATAGATGGGATTTTCGGGATTATGCAGGTCACTTTCTTCGTCAAGCACTTCGACAATACGCTTGGCGCAGGCGGTAGACATCGTAATCATGACAAAAATCATCGAGAGCATCATCAAACTCATGAGAATCTGCATCGAGTAGGTGATCATGCTGGTCAGTGAGCCGATGTTCATATAAGCGCCCGCAGAGCCGATAATGAGTCTTGCGGCAAAGTAACTGATCAGGATACGCGAGATGTCAATGCAAAGCTGCATGAGCGGATTGTTGAGCGCAAGAATCTTTTCCGCGCGCAGAAAATCACGGCGTACATCGTCGGACGCAGCAGAAAATTTCTGCGTTTCATAGTCCTCACGCACATAACTCTTGACTACACGGATGCCCTGAATGTTCTCCTGCACGGATTCATTCAGGCGGTCATATTTCTTAAAGACCGCGCGGAACAGCGGCATGACCTTACGCATCATTGAAAACAGACCGATGCCGAGAATGGGGATAACGGCCGCAAAAACAAAGGCAAGTTCCTTACCCACGCGCACGGACATGACAACGGCAAAGACGATCATCATCGGCGCGCGCACAGCGGTGCGGATGATCATCATAAACGCCTGCTGAACATGGGCAACGTCCGTGGTCAGGCGTGTGACGAGCGAGGAAGAGGAGAAGCGGTCAATGTTGGAGAATGAGAAATCCTGCACCGTGTGATACAAATCATGGCGCAGATTTTTGGCAAAGCCTGCCGCGGCGGTTGCACAGAACCATCCCGAAGCCGCACCACAGCAAAGCGCGAGCAGAGCAACGATCAGAAGCTGCACACCATAGCGCGCAATCTGCTCCATCGTACAGCCAGTCTGAATGGCGTTAATCAAATCCGCCGTTACGAGGGGAATGATACATTCACAGACCACCTCGCCAATCATGAGCACAGGCGTGAGGATGGTGTGCTTTTTATATTCACGGATGCACTGGGCAAGTCGTTTAATCAAGTTTTACAGCCTCCTTGCTGAAAGATGAATCTGTGTGTTGCACAGTTTTTACCAAATTTAACTTTAACTTATATAATATCAAAGCCCGCAAGCCGATGCAATATGTAGACGCAAGAAAATACGCAATTGTCATAAATCCAGCGATGTGCTATACTACAAAAAGAAATTCTGCAGTGGAGAACGGCTTATGCAGCAACTCAAACGAATTTATATCAGAAACGCAATCATTCTTTCCGCTGTGCTGGCGGTGTTGCTGATTGTGGGTTCTTTTTTGGATTTGCCCATCTCACGCCTGATCTATCCGGGTAGAGAGAGTAGCCTTGGACAGTTCTTTGCCGCTTTTGGCACATTGCCCGCGTATCTGGCGCTCAGCAGTGCGGGCGTACTTTTGCTTGTGCGCCGAAAGGGTATCAGCACTGTGTGGCAAACGCCTGTTGGCATCTGCGGCGGCGCACTGATTTTGTTTGCCATCATTCTGTCTGTCAGCGAAGCGAAAAACAGCGTTGAGGCTCTGCCTGTGGGCGTGGCGCTTCTTGTGACGGTCTTCATGGCAGCGGTCTGCGGAGCAGGCGTTTTGTATTTGTCACAAAAGGCATCGAATAAAATGGTTTTGCGCTTTGTTTTGAGCGTTGTGCTTGTCACGCTTGGCACGATGCTTCTTATCAACATGCTCAAGCTTCCGTGGGCGAGAATGCGCATGAGTTTCATCGTGCAGACGGGGAACGAGGCCTATTTTGCGCCCTGGTGGCAGGCGGGGAACGAAATGAAAAGCAAACTCATTGCCGACGGCATTTCCGCCGATGCGTTTTATTCGTTCCCGTCGATGCATGCAGGCTGCGGCGCATGTGCGATGCTCGCGATTCTGCTTCCGACCATCCATGCCTCATGGCTGAAAAAGACGAATCTTTGCTTCTTGATTGGCTGTGGTTGGAGTTTGCTTGTTGCTGTCAGCGCAATCTGCATGGGCGCGCATTTCCTGACGGATGTTGTCTTTGGTTGCGCCATCACTGCGGGGCTCACCGCGCTTGGGATATATCTGTTTTATTTTAACCC
>JAZUCN010000173.1:0-3967 GCA_045639205.1 Oscillospiraceae bacterium
GGGGTGGTTGAAAATGGGGCAATGCGGAGGGGCGCGGTGGTTTTCGTGGCGCACAATTACTTGTCGCAGCGATTTATCACCTACAGAAAAAAATAAAAAAGTCCGTGCCATTGGCACGCACTTTTTATGTTCAGAACAGACCTGCGATATGGATAACGCCCTTGCTGATAAGGAGCATCAGGATACCTGCCGCGGCGACGCCTGCGAAAATGGCAGGAAGCGCCTTTTTAATGCGCACGCGCAAAAGACCTGCGACCAGTGCGCCTGTCCATGCGCCTGTTCCCGGCAAAGGGATGGCAACGAGGAGGAACAGACCCCAAAGTTCGTATTTGCGGTAGACATCGGATTTGCGCTCGCCGCGGTCAATGAGCCAATCGGCGACTTTTTTAAACCAACCGCCCCACTTCTGCATCAGACGCAGGATTTTGCGCAGGAACAGCAGGATAAACGGCACAGGGAGCATATTAGCAAGCACGCACACGGGATACAGTACATACGCGGGAATACCCTGCGCCAGACCGAGCGGGATTGCGCCGCGAAGCTCTGCGATGGGAACCATGGACAAAAGTGCGCACCAAAGCAAATTTTTGAGCATGATAATAACCTTTCAAGCCGCGCTTGGCGGCAAATTCATATTGGCATCATTATACACAAAAAGAGTAGGGCGCGCAAGATATGTTTTGCGGGCTACATAAAACCGAAAAGACTTGATTTGTTGCAGATTTAGATGAAAAATACTTGCGGTTTGATTGGAAACAATAGTATAATAAAAATAGAAATTTGTTCCGAATTTCAAGAATCAGAAAGGACGGGAAATGAAATGAAAAAATGGCTGAGAATGGCGCTTATGCTGATGGCAGTGATCGCACTGCTGACCACGGCTGCGTTTGCTGCAGACATCGACCTGGATATCTCCGGCGACAAAGATGGCCGCGGATGGGAATGGGATGCTTCGCAGCAGACGCTGTATCTCGATGATGCAGATCTGAGCAAGGGTATCTTCATCGACGGTGATGCGACCATCGAACTCGATGGCGACAATTACATCACGGTTGACGAGGGTGCAGCAATCTATGTCGAGGGCGATTTGACCATCACCGGTCGTGGCGAGCTGACCGTCTATGCAGAAAATGGAGACGGCATTTGCGTTAAGGGCGATCTCCTGATCGAAGATACGGAAGTTGTTGTGGAGTATTCCTATGATGACGCCATCGAGGCAGAAGACAATATCGACATCATCAATTCGTATATCAGAATCGAAGAAACCGACTGCTGTGGCATTTACTCCAATGTCGGCGATATTGTCATCGAAGACAGCGAAATTGAAATCGATTATATCGGCTACGATGCAAATGACGGTATCGACGGCTTCAATGTGACGATCCTTGATTCGCAAGTGACGATTCTGGAGGGTGACTCCGATGGCCTCATTGCAGTTGACGTGGTGACGATTGTTGACTCCGAGGTTTGGATCGGACGTATGGGACGCGATGGTGTGGATGCCAGCGATCTGTATGTGGAAAACTCCGCAGTCATGGTGCAGGAAGCCAGCGACAATGGCATCGAAACCTATAATATCGAGGTTGTAAGCAGCGAAATTTACGCTTCGGGCGAGAATGTTGCGCTGTGCATCTTGGACGGCTACACGGACATTGATTTTGGCGGTCTGCGTCTGCGCGGCAGTACGCGTGATGCCATTACGGACCTGCGCCGTTTGGTGCGCAACATCGATGAGGAAGTCTACAGCCTGGACGGTTGGGAGTATACGCTGATGATTGACGGTGAGCCCATCCGTACGCTGACCATCGGTGTGTTTGATGAAGATGAATTCATCGACCTTGGTCCGACCAAGGAAAAAAGGGTTGCCGGTATTCTGAGCGAGCTGGTTTTGGGCTACGGCATGCCGTATAGAGATGTGGCATCGAACGCATGGTATTATGATGCGGTCGAGGAAGCTTACCATGAAGGATACATGGTTGGTGTTGGTAACGCAACCTTCGCTCCTGATCAGCCGCTCACGCGCGCAATGCTGTGGACGGTACTGGCGCGTTTGAACAATGCAAGCACTTACAGTGAAGGCGTTTGGTATGAAGGCGCACAGCAGTGGGCCATCATCAATGGCGTTTCCGACGGCAAGAACCCGAACGAGGCTGTGAGCGTGGAAGAACTCATCACGATGGTTTGGCGTAACTGCGGCAACCCCTACAGAGTGGCTTATCTTGACGGCTATGCCGACCAGGCAAAGGTCAGCAACTGGGCTGTTGATGCAATGAAGTGGGCCAAGGATCAGGGTCTGCTCCGCGGCGAACTGCTCAACCCGCAGGCAGATGCATCGCGCGCATACACTGCGTATGTTCTCGTTGGTGCATAAGATTTGAATAAAAAAGCACGGCTCGAAAGGGCCGTGCTTTTTTGCGTTTATTTGGGCTTTTTGATGTGGTTGAGTTTGGCGTTGAGATCCAGCAGGTCTTCCTTGGTGAACTTCGCGTCCATCATGCCGCCCATGAGTGTGAGCAGGCGAAGGACGGTGAAGCCGTTCATCATCGACATCATGTCGGGAGTCACATCAAAGCCTGCGGCTTTCATGCCGCCATCTTTCTTGCCGCCGAGCATCTTGCCCATCAGGCCCATGAACAGCAGTTTGCCGCGCACCGTGGCGATGACATCGCCCATCTTATCGTTGAGCGAGAAGTAGCCTTCGGGTGCGTCGATATCAAACCAGTTGAGAATTGCGCCCTTTTCAACCAGGGGGTAACTCTCGTTGAAGGTGTCGACCTTGCAGATGCGGCTCTCGTCACGGCAGTCGGCTGCGACGGCGACAAGCTCGGTCGTGCCGACATTGGGGACATCAAAATAGAAGAAGTGGTCTGCCACCGCCTTTTTGCCGAGGCTCGTGCCGTTGGCAAAGAGTTCGACTTCGGGCAGGTTCGAGTAGATGGTGACGCGGGTCACATCTTCGACGCGGTCAATATAGCGCTTGCCGCACAGGTGGACAAACGGCTCATCGGACAGCCATGCCTTATAGGCGTAGAAAGAGTCCTTTTTATACTTGCGGTCGAAAGTGACAAGCCCCTTGTGATTCTGGCCGTTCTCGCCGCCCTCGTTGCGGGCATCGGCGCCGAAGTCAAACATATTCCACACATGCGTTGCCCACATATACTTGCGGGAGAAGAACTGACGGATCAGCTCTTCGTGGTAGTATGCCTGATACTCTTCGGTGTAGTCACCCTGCATGGGATTCGATGTGTGCCAGTTCAGCGCCTCGCAGCCGTACTCGGAGCAACCGATGGGAATGTTGGGGTGCATGGCATGGAACTTGTCAAACCAGGGCCCGTTCATGTTGGTCTCGCCGCCGTACCAGCCGAAGTAGTGGTTATAGGATACAACGTCGGGAATCTGAAGGTAGGGGTCATCCATCTTGCACATGGACACGGCCGCGATGGTGGTAAGACGCGTCTTGTCCATCTCGTGGCACAGGTCATTGAGGATGCGGTGGTTTTCAAGCAGGTCATCATTCGAGCCGCCGATGGAAATCTCATTGGACAGACCCCAAACAACAATGCTGGGGTGGTTATAGTTCTGGGTGATGAGCTCTTTCATCTGCGAGATGGTGTTCTCGCGGCCTGTGGGCATATGCTTGGAGATATAGGGGATTTCTGCCCAGATGACAAGACCGCGCTCGTCGCAAAGGTCATAGAAATACTGGTCGTGCTGATAGTGTGCCAGACGGATGGTCGTCGCGCCAACTTCGCAAATGAGGTCGATGTCCTCTTCGTGGTGCTCCCGAAGCAGTGCGTTGCCAACACCCCAGCGGTCCTGATGGCGGCTGACGCCGCGCAGAGGATATTCTTCGCCATTGAGGATGAAGCCGTTGTTGGGGTCGATCTCAAAAGTGCGGCAACCGAAGCGGGTGTGGACCGTGTCGATGACCTGGCCGTTTTCAATCAATTCTACCGTTGCGGTGTAG
>JAZUCN010000174.1:0-10350 GCA_045639205.1 Oscillospiraceae bacterium
AGTTGCTCGGACGATTCATACTGCTGATGACGCAGGGGCACGACGAGTGCCATCAAAAACACGGCAGTCAGCGCGAGAATCAGCAAAATCAGGTTTTTAATGCGCGGCAGCGGCATAATGGCACTCCTTTCTTTACATTATGCAGACCAGCCTGCGCGCAGGCTGTCTGTGTCGGTGTCTGCATAGCAGACGAGCATGGGGGTGTTTTCGGGGACGATGGCGGCGGCCTGCTTAGCAGGAAGCAGCGCCAACGTTTCGGTGTGAAGCGTATAGGCGCGCACGCTCAGGCTTGCGGAGATGAGCGTCGTGCCTGCAAAACGGACCGTCGCGGCAGGGCCGTCGGAGCGGCGCACGCGCGTGCCGTTGATGACATAGTCAAAGGTGCAGACCGTTTGGTCGGCATCGGTCTTACAGCGAAGCAGATACAATTGCCCGTCGGTCTTTACGCCGCCAAGCAGCTGCGTGAGCAAAGTTCGCGCCGCTTCGATGCGCGCCTGGTCTGTATCGGCGCTTGCGGCAAAGCGCGCGCTGTCTTCATTGGTGAAGAACACTCTTCCGCGCGAGGAGACGCGAAGCGAAGCCGTCGGTTCACTGAAAAAGGCGTTGCCGACATCGTCGGTATAACTCGCGTCGCCGTAAGGGTTAAAGCCGAGCGAGACGGCAAGGTCGGTACTGTATCGGCTGTCGCAGGGGTTCGACGCCGATACGGCGCGCAGGGAAACGGACGGGGCAATCAAACTTCCCGCGTCGACACGCAAAAAGGCATCGGTATCTGCCTCAAAGGCAAAGAAACTGCCGTCGGGGCGGTAACTGTCGCACAGCGCGCGCAAAGACTGCGCGGGGACATCGGTTTCAAACACCGTGGTCTCATCGCCGTCAAGATACAGCCGCACGGCGTCATTCTGCACGCAAAGAACATAGGTCTGCGCGGGTCTTCCCGCACTGCTCATCTGCGCGCCGAGCCATGCGGCAAGCGCATCGGAGGCAAGTGCGTCGGGGAAACGGAAGGCGATGCTGACCGAATCGAGCGCGTCAAACATTCGCGCGCGCGAAGTGATTTGCGGCGTGTGCGCGGTATCGAGCGCCTGCGAAAGAAGTCCGCCCAGTGCGCCGTAAGCGCTGTCAAGTTTTTCCTCGTCGTTTTGGAAAGAACAGCGACCTGCGGCATTTTTGACCGTGATGGACAGCGGCTGTGCCGCTGCGGCGCCCGTTTCGGCGGGCTTTATATAGCGCGAGGTGGTGTGGATGCCGAAGAAACTTGAGAACGGCTGAAGGATTCTCGTCAAAAACGGCGATTGCGTGATGGTTTTCGGCGGCACCGCCATCAGAAGCAGAGCCAAAATGGCAATGACCAGCACGATGGCAAGGATGTCTTTGCACAGTTCTTTCAAACGACCGTTCATAACTTGGCTCTCCTTTCTGAAATGTGGTGTGGGGCTTTATTTTGCCGCAGGCAGGGTGATGCGCACATCCGTACCCTCGCCAAAGACCGAGTCGATGCGGATATCGCCCTTGTGCTGGGTGAGGATTTCCTTGGCGATGGAAAGGCCAAGACCCGTGCCGCCCGATTCTCTCGAGCGGGCTTTGTCCACGCGGTAGAATCGCTCAAACAGGCGCGGCAAATCCTTTTCGGGGATGCCGATGCCGTTGTCGGACACGCGGACGAAAATGTTCCGCTCGCGCCGACCGACCGTAATATCGATCTTACCGCCGTCGGGCGTGTATTTGATGGCGTTGGAGACGATATTCATGACCACCTGCTCGATGCGTTCGCGGTCGCCGTCGACCTCGAGCGGGTCATCTTCACAGGTAAAGTTGAGTGCGTGACCGTGGCTTTCGGCGTTGAGCGCGACAGCCTCATAGACATTGCGGCAGGCGCGGCCGAACGAGAAGCGCGAGATATTCATCTCCATCTTGCCGTAGTCGATTTTGCTGAGTGTCAGCAGGTCCTGCACGATGCGGGTCATGCGGTCTGCCTCGTTGATGATAACGCCGATGAAGTTCGTGCGAAGTTCTTTCGGTAGTTCATCGCCGGCGGAGACGATGGTCTCGGCATAGGATTTGATGTTGGTCAGCGGCGTGCGCAGTTCGTGCGAAACATTGGCAACGAATTCGCGCTTGGAGGCTTCGACTTTGCGCTGTTCGGTAACATCGTGAATCAGCACCATCGCGCCGGAAGATTCGCGGTCTGCCGAATACGGCGCCATGAACAGTTCCAGTTCGCGCTCGCCGACGGTTTTTTGCGACTCGAGATACTGCGGTCTTTTCAGACTCAAAAGATGCGAAAAATCCACATCGTCAAAGAGTTCGCCAAATGTCGTTGTCGGGTCCATCGAGCGCGAGAGCATCTGCGTAGCGGCGGGGTTAAAGTGGATGACCGAGCCGTTCGGCGAGAAAGCGACAACGCCGTCTGTCATGTGCAAAAACAGCGTCGAGAGCTTGTTTCTCTCGTTTTCGACCTCGGAGAGGGTGTTTTGCAGGACGAGTGCCATGTGGTTAAAGTTTTTGGTCAGCGTACCGATCTCGTCGCGGCTGGTGACCTCGAGTTTCTGCGAGAAGTCGCCTGCGGCAACCTGCCGCGTGCCTGTGGTCAGCGCGCGGATGGGGGTGATGAGGATCTGTGCCAGCAGGATCGACAGCACCAGGCAGATCAAAAGACTGAAGCCGAGCGCGCGCATGATGATGCCGAGCACCTCATTGGTCAGCGCGTCAACGGTTGCCTTGCTGTCAAGGATGTAGACAATGTAGTCACCCTGTTCACTCTCGATGGGAACGGCAAGGTCCATATAGCCCGTGGTAATCGAGCGCGCCTGTCCGATCGAGCCATTCATCGCCTCAAGAAGATTCGGCGACATGCTCACGGAGGTCGAGCGGTCGGAACTGCTGAGCACCGTGCCTGTGGACGAGAGGATATAGACATTTCGGTTGGAAATGTCGATACCAAGTCCCGACTGTGCCATCAGAAGTTCTTTCATCTTCTCGGGCGCATCGTCCGACTGCGAGGGCAGCTGCTGTAACTGCGTGATGAAGTCAGGGGAGAATGTCTGCTCCATCTGCACATAGAACTCAGAAATATAGAAATTGCCGACGCCGTTAATGAGAAACGCGCCAATGACACTCATCAATGCCAAAATCAAGATGACTAGAATCATGACCAGCTTCATACGAAGCGACCGCATGGAGCATCTCCTCCTTTCCTACCGGTTGTTTATTCTGCGAAATAGTAGCCGACACCGCGGCGCGTCATGATGTAGGCAGGTTTGCCGGGGTCGTCCTCAATTTTTTCGCGCAGGCGGCGGACGGTCACATCCACCGTACGCATATCGCCATAGTAATCGTAATTCCACACGCTCGACATCAGTTCCTCGCGCGTAAAGACCTTGCCGCTCGATGCCATGAGGAACTTGAGCAGGTCATATTCTTTCTGCGTCAGGTCAATCGGCGTGCCGTCTTTAAATACGGCGACAGCCGACGGGTCAATGCGCAGAGAGCCCGACTCCATCTGCTGGGCGGCAGGACCCGCGGTGTAGTTGAGCACGCGGCGACGGATGTTTGCCTTGACGCGCGCCATCAGTTCGCGCATGGAAAAGGGCTTGGTCATGTAATCGTCCGCGCCGACCTCAAGACCAAAGACCTTGTCGGCTTCTTCTTCGCGGGCGGTGAGCATGATGATGGGCGTTGCCTTGCCATCCTCGCGCAAAGCCGCGCAGATGTCAAAGCCGTTCATTTTCGGAAGCATCACGTCGAGCAGGATGAGGTCGGGGTCGCACTCGCGCGCGAGTTTCAAGCCCGTTTCGCCGTCGAGCGCTTCGAGCGTTTCATAACCCTCGCGCATGAGGTTGAATTTCACGATTTCCACGATGGCACGTTCGTCCTCGACGATCAAGATGGTGTTTGCCATGGTAGTTCCTCCTTTTATGGATGCCGAAGCGCCTTCGGATAGTGGTTTTTGAGCTGTCCCGCTGAGCCCTTTGCCCAGCCGAGGGAAAGTCCGTGCGTGCGCATGAGCGTCCAGCCCGTCTGTGCGCCTGCAAGAACCTGTCCGTTTAAGTAGAGTTTTGTTTCTTCGTCTGTCATGTCGCACACGTTTGCGGCATCCTTCAGCCAAAGCGCCCACGCGTGTGCAGGTTCGAAGCGGTTTTTAAGTTCTTTGCCGAGTTCGAGTCCCGCGCGCATGACCTTCAGTCCGCGAAGTGAGGGGAAATCCTGCGGCACGAGGCAGAGCGTCTGCCCGAACGAGATGAGATTGCCCTTTGGCAGACAAAGACCTGCATCGCGGCAAAAATCCTGCAACGCTACGGGGGTTTTCATTGTCGGCTCGCACGGCGGAAAATCCGCGTGCGATGGTGCGTCCGCTTTGCGGAGTACGGCGGCATAATGCCCTTCACCGCGCAGTTTGTGCGGCCAAAGACGGAAGGTGTGGGAGAGTTCCTCGCATCCGCCCGCGACCCATTCGGGCCTGCCGCAGGAAAACCACGGCGCGCGAACCTGTTCGATGGAAAACTCGGGATGCTCGGACAAAAAGGTTTGAATCGTGCCCTCGTTCTCTTCGGGCGAGAATGTGCACGTCGAGTAGACGAGCCGTCCGCCTGCGCGGAGCATTTTCGCGGCGCTTCGCAGGATTTCCTGCTGGCGCTCGGCGCACATGAGCACGGCCTGCTCGCTCCAATCGGTCACAGCGGCGGCCTCCTTGCGGAACATGCCCTCGCCCGAGCAGGGCGCGTCAACAAGCACGCGGTCAAAATATTCACAAAATACGCCTTCGAGGCGTTTGGGATGCTCGTTCAGCACCAAAGCATTTGCGATGCCGAGGCGCTCAATGTTGGACGATAAAATCGCGGCGCGCTTGGGGTGAATTTCGTTGCAGACCAAAAGCCCCTCGCCTGCGAGCGCCGCGGCAATCTGCGTACTTTTGCCGCCGGGTGCGGCGCACAGGTCCAGAATCCGCTCACCGGGCTGGGCATCCAGGAGCATCGCAGGCGCCATGGCGCTCGGCTCTTGCAGGTAGTAGGCGCCCGCATCGTGCAGAGGGGATAACCCGGGGCGCGTGGGTGCATCGTAATAATAGCCGTTTTTCTCCCACGCCACAGGCGTGAGCGCGAACGCCGAAAGGTCTGCGTCTGCGCAGGGTTTGTGCGGATTTTTCCGCAGACCCGGGCTGAGCGGGCGGTCGTATGCGGCGAGAAATTCGTCAAATTCCGCGCCGAGCAGATTTTTCATTTTTTGCTCAAAGGCTTGCGGCAGCATACAGACCTCCACACGGCAATAATTCTACAACATAATTATACCCCATTACGGGCAAATCGGCAAGATGCAGATGTGTGCGCAAAGGCTTTGAAAAAAAGTGTTGACATTCCTCGCGGAGTCGGGTATAATCATCACGCTGTCAAGATGCTGGTATAGCTCAGTTGGTAGAGCAGCTGATTTGTAATCAGCAGGTCGGGGGTTCGAGTCCGTCTACCAGCTCCAGACATCAGCATTTCAAAATTGTATATGGGGGAATTCCCGAGTGGCCAAAGGGGGCAGACTGTAAATCTGTTGTCAGTGACTTCGGTGGTTCGAATCCACCTTCCCCCACCAGCAAAAAGGACCATCCAAATGGATGGTGCTTTTTGCTGCGTATGGGTCTTTGCGAAGGTGGATTCGAAAGGCGGCTCTTGGCGACAGTCCGGTGGACTGTCGCAACCGCCGTGGCTTTTCCGCAGAAAAGCGAATCCACCTTCCCCCACCAAAAAACGAGGCGATGCTTTGCATCGGCTCGTTTTTTCTGCCCTGCAGGAGCATTTTGCAGAATCCATCGTGACTTTCTCCGCAAGCTATGTTACGATATAAAAAACAAGGGGGGAGCAGGATGCTTACCAATTTTCACACCCACACAAATCTGTGTGACGGACAGAACACACCCGAGCAGGTCGTGCAGGCGGCCATCGAAAAAGGCTTTTCCGCGCTCGGGTTTTCCTGCCACGGATACACGAGCTTTGATTTGCGCTACTGCGTCAACGATACCGAGGCCTACATCGCGGAAATTCTGCGGCTGAAAGAAGCCTATCAGGACAAAATCCGCATCTATCTCGGTGTGGAAGAAGAGGCACTTTCGCCCATTGACAGAAGCAGATACGAGTATATGATTGGCTCACTGCACTATCTGCCCTTTGGCGGCGAATATTTGCCGATTGACGGCAATCCTGATTACTTCGCGCAGTGCCTTGCCGCGTGCGATGGGGACGAGATGCGTTTGGCAGAAGGGTATTACAGCATGTTCTGCGACTATATCCTGCGCAGAAAGCCCGACATCATCGGACATTTTGACCTCGTGACCAAGTTTGACGAGATCGGCGTATCGCACTATTTTGCAAATGAGCAGTACACCAAACTCGCGCAAAAATATTTGCAGGAAGCCATTAAGGCAGACTGTATCTTCGAGGTGAACACGGGCGCGATGGCGCGCGGCTACCGCACTGCGCCCTATCCGCACGAAGATCTTTTGCATACGCTCAAAAAGGCGGATGCAAAACTGATCCTCTCGTCTGACAGCCACGCCGCCGAAACGCTTGATTTCGGCATGGAAGAGGCGAAAAAGCTTCTGCGCGAAGTTGGTTTCCGCAAACTCTATACCCTGTGCGACGAGGGCTTTGTGCCGTATGATATTTAAAAAACAGAAAGCACCGCCCAATTGGGCGGGGCTTTTTTGCCGCTTGCGGGCAAAATTTGACCGAACGGCGCAATTCGCTTGCGCTATTTTTTCGATGCGCTACAATGAAACCAGGAAGGAGCGATCGCAATGAAATTCCGATTACACATAGACCCGCAGTGCGAGGAAGAGATTATCATCCATGCGCGGGAAAACAGGCCGATTTTCGCGCAGATCGAGCGCATGGTCTGCGAAAAAGACGAGCGGCTCCTTGGCTACGACGGCGAAGATATCGTCGTGCTGCAGCCGCAGGAGGTCTGCTGTTTTGTCACAGGCGGCGAGCGCGTGTTTGCCGTGACGGAAGAGCGTCGCTTCGTTATCAAAAAGCGGCTGTATCAGCTGCAGGAACAGTTTGGCAGTGATTTTGTCCGCATCAACCAGGGCTGTGTTGCCAATCTGCGCAAAATCGAGCGCTTCAAGCCATCGATTGGCGGGGCGTTGCAGGTCGTATTTCAAGGCGGTTATGAGGATTACGTCAGCCGCCGCGAACTGAAACAGGTAAAAGAAAGGATGGGCATGTAAGATGCAGTTAAAAAAGGAATTTTTCAAAAGAGGTTTGATGTTTGCGGGCTTTGGTCCGCTCATCGTGGCGCTGATTTGCTTGACGGAGGGCATGCAGGTGTCTGCGACATCGGTATTTACGGCGATCGTTTCAAGTTGGGCGCTGGCATTCATCGTCGCAGGATGCAGCACGTTCTACCAGGTTGAATCGTGGGGAATCGGCAAGGCAACATTTTTGCACATGCTCGCGCTCTATGCAGTGTATCTCGGCTGTTATCTGCTCAACGGCTGGATTGCCGCGCAGTGGAAGTTTGTCGGCATCTTTACGGCGATTTTTGCGGGCGGTTACCTTGTCATTTGGACGGTTGTTATGCTGTGCGTGAAGCATACGGCAAAAAAGCTCAACACGAAACTGAATCAGCAGGCATAAAACTGCCGTCAGATTGGGAAATCTACACCCATATATACGGAAGGGTGAAGATATGGATTCAATCTGGAGTGAAACGGAACGGCTTGACGAGTTTGCGCCGCTAAAACAGGACATCAAAACGGATGTTCTCATCATCGGCGGCGGCATAGCGGGGCTTTTGTGCGCATGGGAACTGAGATGCGCGGGTGTGCCGTGCGTGCTTATCGAAGCCGCGCGCATCTGTAGCGGTACAACGAAAAACACGACCGCGAAAATTACCGCACAGCACGGGCTGATTTACGACAGATTGATCCGCACCGTCGGGTTAGAGAATGCGCGGCTTTACCTGCAGGCAAATCTGCAGGCGGTGGAAGCTTACCGCGCGCGGTGCCGCACAATCGACTGCGATTTTGCAGACTGTGATAATTTCATCTACAGCAGGCAGGATCATGCGGCGCTTGAGCGGGAACTTTCCGCACTGGAGCGGCTGGGATACGCGGCAAAATTTATGCGCGAACTGCCCTTGCCGATCAAGACGGCAGGCGCGGTGTGCTTCGAGCGGCAGGCGCAGTTTCATCCGCTGAAGTTTCTGCGTGCTGTGACAAAAGACCTGCAGATTTTCGAAAACACGAAGGTACTGGAACTCGGAACGGGCGAAGCGCGGACAAACGGCGGCAGGATTTTTGCCGAAAACATTATTGTCACCACGCATTTTCCGTTTCTCAACAAGCATGGCGGCTATTTTCTCAAGATGTATCAGCAGCGCTCGTATGTGCTGGCGCTCAAGGGCGCGCCGCAGGTTGGCGGCATGTACCTTGACGGCGCGCAGGGAGGCTTGTCCTTCCGCGATTACGGCGATTTGCTGCTGCTTGGCGGCGGTGGGCACCGCACGGGGATGCAAGGCGGCGGATGGCAGGCATTGCGCGCGTTTGCCGCGCAGGCATATCCGCAGGCTCGAATCGTTTCGCAGTGGGCAGCGCAGGATTGCATGACACTTGATGGCATGCCGTATATCGGGAAGTATGGCAAAAATACGCCGAATCTCTATGTTGCCACGGGCTTCGGCAAGCGGGGCATGACGAGCGCGATGGTCGCGGCGAAACTTTTGACCGACCTTGTTTTGGGCAGAAAAAATCCCTATGCCGCGCTGTTTTCGCCCGCGCGGACGATGTATAAGCCGCAGTTGGCAAAAAACGCGGCACATTCGGCTCTGCATCTGCTCAAGCCGACCGCGCCGCGATGCCCGCATTTGGGTTGCGCGCTCGAGTACAACGCGCAGGAGCACTCGTGGGACTGCCCGTGCCACGGCTCGCGCTTTACCGCCGAAGGAAAATTGCTTGACAACCCCGCCACAGGGGATTTGCGGCACCAAAAAAAGCCGCCTTGCTGAAACAGGCATTGTAAAAAACCGCCTCTTTATGCTATACTCACAGCATAAGGAGGCGATTGGATGAAAATCAAGAATCTGGCCAGATCCTACACCATCGGTTTTTGCGGTCTGGCATTTGTTTTAGGGCTTTCCGAGATGTTTAGCCTGCTCGGCGCGAGCTCGCAGGCAACTGCATTGGCTTTGGCCAATGTGATTTGCGGCATTGTGTGGAAACTTGTTCCGCTGTGGCTGGCGGTCGTGCTTTGGATGCGCCAACGCGGGAAAACCACGGCGCAGTACAGCGACAAGACACTTGGTACCGCGATGAAACTGCTCGCGTTTGTCTCCTATTTCATGGCTGTGATGACAACATGGTCCGCGCTGACGTATGAAGTGCCCGATACGGGCAGTTTTCAGGCTGAAGCGCATCTTTGGAATGTGTTCGGAAGCATGATGTATACGGCGCTTGCGCAGTTTGCGCAGGGCAGTATGATGTTTGCCGCAGGCAAATGGGCGGCAAAGGGACAGCTGCCGCCGAAAAAATATAATGTGTGGTTTGTTATCCTGCTTGCGGCGACGCTTGTCTATCCGATGATGACGGGCATGGTCGAGTCGTTCGGAATCAGCCAAATCGTCAGATTTGTGATGCTGTATGTCATTTGGCGGGTGCCGACAGAACTGCGCAAGGAGCCTGTCTCCGCAGAAAATGCCGAGGAAAAGAAAATCAGCAAAGGCTGGCTTGTGCTTTCCGTCATTCTGATTTTGCTCGCGCTGTTTGCGGGGGCGCTTGAAAACAGCGCGCCGTCTTACGGCTCGAAAGAATATCATGACAAGGTGTTTGACAAAAACCCCAACGATTGGACCGAGGATGAAGAGCGCTACGTCAATGACTTGTTCGAGTTTATCGACGAAAATAATTAAAAACAAAAAACAGGAGCGTATCGTCTGATACGCTCCTTTCTTTTATGCTCAAAGCTGTGCGAGGAATTCTTCTGCGTGGTGGATGGCACATGCGCCATCGGCAACCGCCGTGACCACCTGACGAAGCGCCTTCGTGCGCACGTCACCGACGGCGTACACGCCCTCGATGTTCGTCTGCGTGGACTCGCCTGCCTCGATATAACCCGCCGCGTCGAGTGTGATTTGCTCTTTGACCAGGTCCGTTGCGGGGATTCTGCCGACACTGACGAACACGCCGTCGCAGGCGATTTCCTGCGTTTGGCCTGTTTTCACATTTTCAAGCACAACACCTGTCAGTTTGCCGTCGTGCTTTAGTTCACGAACAACACTGTCCCAGCAGAATGTGACATTTTCCGCCTTTTGAAGCGGCTCGTGATAGACCTTTGTGGCACGCAGGGTATCTCTGCGGTGGACGAGGAT
>JAZUCN010000175.1:0-3773 GCA_045639205.1 Oscillospiraceae bacterium
CCTAAGACCGCTTGGCCTCCGACTTACCTTCGGTACGGTCAGCGTGCCGTCTGAGGCGTTCATGGCGGTGCTGAAACTCGACGAATAAGAGAAAGGGAGCAAGCCATGCTGCAACGAAAGCAGACCCAACCCAAAAAGAAAAAGCCGCTCGGCATTTACGTGCATATTCCGTTCTGCCGCAGCCGCTGTGAATATTGCGATTTCTATTCCATCGGCGGTGCAAAAAGCAAGGATTTGATGGACCGCTATCTCGAAGCCCTGCTCGCGCACATCCGCGAAGCTGCCGTCGGCGCGGCGGGCTATGAGGTCGATACTGTCTACTTTGGCGGCGGCACGCCCTCGTTCTTCGGCGCAGACGGCCTTTGCCGCATCTTCTCAGAAATTGACCGCCGTTTTGATGTCTCGCGCGAGGCAGAAATCACACTCGAAGCCAACCCCGATTCGGTTTCCGCGCCCATGCTGACGAAACTCGTGCGTGCAGGTTTCAACCGCATTTCCATCGGTGTTCAGACGGACTCCGACGAGCAGCTCAAAGCCCTCGGAAGACCCCATAACTATAAGCAGGCACAGCAGGCAGTGTCGCTCGCACGCAGAGCGGGTTTTGACAACGTGTCGGTCGACCTTATGTTTGGCCTTCCCAACCAAAGCCGCGAGCAGTGGATGCAGACGCTTCGCAATGTCATCGACCTCAAGGCAGACCATATCTCCTGTTATGGACTGAAAGTCGAGCCGGGCACAAGACTCTATGACTACCGCGACTGCGCCAATCTTCCCGATGATGACGCGCAGGCAGATATGTATTTCTACGGGGTTGAAACGCTCGAGTCGTTTGGCTATAAGCAGTACGAGATTTCCAACTTCGCCCGCGACGGCTATATTTGCCGCCACAACATGAAATATTGGGTGGGCGATGAATACCTTGGCTTTGGCCCGTGCGCGGCATCCGACTTTGCGGGTAAGCGCTTTACCATCGAAGCCGATATCGAAAAATACATCACAGGAGTCATGGAAAAAGACGTCATCCTCGCCGAGTGCGAAACCGTTCCGCTTCGTGAGCGCGCGGGCGAGTATCTGATGCTCCGCCTTCGCACGACCGACGGCGTGGAGGAGGGCGAATATACCCGCTCGTTCCTGCTTCCGTTCAAGCCCATTGAAAAAGTCCTGCAGAAAATGCAGAAAGACGAGCTGACCATGCATGAAAACGGCCGCTGGCATTTGACGCCCAAAGGCTTTATGCTCTCAAACTCGATTCTGCTCGAACTGTTTGAAGAACAGCAGAAAAGCAAGCCTTTGGCGCAGAGAAAGTAAGCGGATTGGTCGGCGGAGTCACTACATGTAGCGGTCAAAAACCGCCCAAAACACAACATTGTCCAAAGTTCGCGCCAAGGAAAAAAAGAATTGACACATGGCGCATCCATCTATTATAATAGTATCCGCGCGTTCATGCCCTTTTGGCAGAAACCGCACAAAATGACTCGCTGCGGCTGCAGTTGCAGCTGTTGAGCATAATGATTCAGGAGGTGTAGAAAAATGGCAACTGTTCGTACCTATCAGCCCAAGAAGCGTCACAGATCCAAAGTTCATGGCTTCAGACAGAGAATGGCCACATCCAACGGCCGCAAGGTTCTCGCCCGTCGTCGCGCAAAAGGCAGAGCAAAACTCTCCGCGTGATCGTCTGCCATGACCGTATATACCGCTGAACGATAATAGGGGCGAATGGACAAGTTCTGTTCGCCCTATCCGTTTATCGGGCAACCTGAAAGGCAAAGGAAGGCAGTCATGCAGTTTTCCAGCTCGCTCAAACTCAATCATATCTTCCGCCGCCTGTACCACAAAGGTGCGTCGGCGGCTAATCGCACATTGGTGATGTACTGCCGCCAAAATGGCTCGCGCGAAAATCGCGTGGGGCTGACGGTTGGTGTCAAACTCGGACACGCGGTGGTGCGCAATCGCATCCGCCGCCGCCTGCGGGAGATTTATCGCCTGCACGAGGGGCAGTTTCACCGCGGATATGATATCGTCGTTGTCGCGCGCGCAAACAGCGTGACGGCTTCGTATCAGGAACTGGAAAAATCCTATTTGTCTTTGGCGCAGAAGCTTTCACTCCTGCAAAAGGAGGCGGCAGAATGAAACGCGTTTTGTTAAAACTCCTTTCATTCTACCAAAAAAGCATTTCTCCGTATTTCCCCGCGCGCTGCCGCTATAGCCCCACTTGCTCGCAGTATGCAAAAGAAGCGGTGGAGAAATACGGCGCGGCAAAGGGAAGCTGGCTTGCGCTTCGGCGGTTTTTGCGGTGTCACCCTTTTCATAAGGGAGATTACTTTGATCCGGTGCCGTAATCGGGCACCCATGGAGGAACACAAATGAAAAAATTCCTGGCATTGCTTCTGGTTGTGCTGATGGTCGTTTCGCTGACCGCGTGCGTCGCAACGGGCGCAACACAGAACGCATACGAAGGCATGACGGCAGAAGAGGCCGCCGTGGCCGCGGCAGAAGATACGCAGGATAAAACCAGCGTGTCCGATCTGATTCGCGTTCCGTTTGGCTATCTTCTCGATTGGCTCGACCAGCTGTGCGGCAGCTACGGTCTTGCCCTCATTTTGTTCTCGCTCATTGTTAAGCTCGTGCTTCTGCCGATGAGCATCAAGAGCAAAAAGAGCATGCTCAAAATGTCGCGCATTTCCCCCATCGTCAAGGCGATGGAGGCAAAATACGGCGATGACAAGCAGAAATATCAGCAGGAAGTTATGGCTCTTTATAAAGAAGAGGGCGTTTCGACGACGGGCGGCTGCCTGTGGTCGTTCATTCCGCTGCTGATTTTGCTTCCGCTTTACTATGTCATCCGCGAGCCGATTACCTACATGCTGCACAACAGCCGCTCGGTTTCGGCTGCCATCGTCGCGTATATCACCAACAGCGGTGCAGACGTTGGCACCAACAGCTTCTATGCACAGCTTGCCGCGGCAGGTCATCTCGAGGAATTTGCCGCTGAACTGCGCGAGCTGACCGTGACGGCAGCTGCAAACCTGCGCGAGATTGATTTCGCCTTCCTGGGTATCGATCTTGCCGCCGTTCCCACATACGATTTCTGGAAGTGGGAGAACCCCTCCTGGGCACAGATTGGTCTGTTCCTGGTTCCCGTTCTTTCTGCAGGTTTCCAGATGCTTTCGATGCACCTGAGCCAGAAGATGAACAATCAGGTCGCCACCAATGCCGACGGCGAAAAGGACGAAGCGGCCGCACAGACCGCTGCGCAGACCAACGCATCGATGATGATTATGATGCCGCTGATGTCACTGTGGATTGGCTTCTCGATGCCCGCGGCAATCTCCATCTACTGGATTGCGCAGGCTGTCTTTGGCGCAGTGCAGGATTATTTCCTGACCATCATTCTGCGCAAAGACTATGCCGAAGAGGACCTCATCCGCAAGGAGCAGGCCGCCCTCAAGCGCGCTGAAGAGGCAGAAAAAGAGCGCCTGCGCGCGCTTCGCCGCGAGCAGAATCCCGACGGTATCATGGATAACGTCAGCAAGAAGAAACTCAAGCAGCAGGAAAAGGAAGCTGCGGAAAAAGCCGCACGCGAATACGCGGCAAAGAAGAACGGCACCGATGCCGATGAGGCGAACAAGCCTTTGTCGGGCGATCCCGAGCGTCCTTACAGCCGTGGCCGCGCCTACGTTGCAGACCGTTATGAAACGGCCGAGACTCCTGCAGAAGAAAACAAGGAGTAAACTATGGAAAAATTCATCACGTCCACCGGCAAGACCATTGAC
>JAZUCN010000176.1:0-1805 GCA_045639205.1 Oscillospiraceae bacterium
TCCTATTCGCGCAGTCAATTATGAAAATAACCGAGAAAGGATGCAAACTATGGCAAGAAGAATTGAAAACAGCACGCCCATTCGCGACGGCTATCGTATGCCTGCAGAATTTGAGCCACAGCAGGGTGTTTTTATGATCTGGCCCGAACGGCCCGACAACTGGCGCTGTGGTGCAAAGCCTGCGCAGAAAGCTTTTACCGAGGTCGCCAAAGCCATCAGCCGCTTCGCGCCTGTGACGATGCTGGTCTCCAACGCGCAGTATGAAAACGCGCGCGCAAAACTGCCCGCGCAGGTGCGCGTGGTCGAGTGCACGACCGACGATGCATGGGTGCGTGACAGCGGTCCGACCTTTTTGGTCAATGACAAGGGCGGCCTGCGCGCTGTGGACTGGAAGTTTAACGCGTGGGGCGGTCTGCATGACGGACTTTATTTCCCGTGGGCAAATGACGACAAGGTCGCGCAGAAAATCTGCGAACTGGTGGGTGTGGACTCCTACCGCACGTCCGATTTTGTGCTCGAAGGCGGCTCGATTCATGTCGACGGCGAAGGGACGGTTTTGACAACGGAAATGTGCCTGCTCTCCGAAGGGCGCAATCCGCATTTGGACAAGAAAGCAATCGAAAAAATGCTCCTTGCGCACCTCGGGTGCGAAAAGGTGCTGTGGCTCAAAGACGGCATCGACCCCGACGAAACAAACGGGCACATTGACGATGTCGCGTGCTTCATTCGCCCGGGCGAGGTCGCGTGCATTTGGACAGATGACAAAGAGCACCCGTTCTACAACGAAGCGATGGCGGCGTATGAGGCGCGTTCGCGCATGACCGATGCCAAGGGGCGTCAACTCAAGGTGCACAAACTGTGCCTGACGAAAAAGCCGTGCCTTCTGCAGGGCGCCGATACCATTGACACGGCAGAAGGCAGTATCGCGCGCACCGATGGCGAGGTGTCGATTGCGTCTTATATGAACTTCCTCATCGTAAACGGCGGCATCATCGCACCGCAGTACGGCGATGAAAACGACGAACTGGCTCTGCAGCAACTGCGCGAGATGTTCCCCGAGCATGAGGTCGTGGGCGTGCAGACGCGCGAGGTTGCATACGGCGGCGGCAACATTCACTGCATCACCCAGCAGATGCCGCGCGCATAAAAGGAGGCTTTTATGGAGAAAAAAGTTTCCCTCGTCAAGTGCGTGCTCTTTACCATATGCAGTGTGCTCGTGCTCGATTCGCTTGCACCCGCGCCTGCATATTTTGGCGTGCAGGCAATCACGATGTGGGCGATTCTTGCCGTCATCTTTTTCATGCCCTATGGGTTGGTATCTGCCGAACTGGGAAGCTCGTATCCCGACGATGGCGGCATCACCTCGTGGGTCACGCGCGCCTATGGCGATCACCTCGGCGTGCACACAGGCTGGTTTTACTGGATCAATGTCGCATTTTGGATGCCCGCGGTGTTCGTAACCTTTGCGTGGTGGCTGAGCTACTGTTTTTTCCCGAACGCCCCTGTGCTTGTCATGGCGGCTATTGCCATCGCGATGTGCTGGGTCATCGTTGCCATCGGCGTGCGCGGCATTGAACTGTCCGTCACGGTTACGGCGATTGCGTCCTATGCCAAGATGCTCATTCTCTTGCTGTTTGGCATCCTTGGCGGCATTTATCTGGCGAAAAACGGCGCGCAGAGAAGTTTTACCGCTTCGGACTTTGCCATCCATTCGCTCGGCGATTTGTCCTCGGGCATTGCCGTTATCGTCTATAACCTGCTCGGCTTCGAGCTTATCGGCTCGATCGGCAGTAAGATCGACAACC
>JAZUCN010000177.1:0-14315 GCA_045639205.1 Oscillospiraceae bacterium
TCGGCGCAAGCACCGCACATGACACAAGCATCGTTGATTACATAAGCCATAATTGCACCTCCAAGTTATGTTGCGCTCTTATTCTATCATGCTTTTGCAAAAATGCAAATGGTAAATGTGAAAACATACGAAAATTCTTCCAGTTTTGGCAGATGCCGTATAAAATCGCGCCCATGCGGCGAGAATCCGTAGAGAAAGAGGTGAGCGCGTGAGGAAAACGCTTTTTTCTGCGCAGACTCAGCAGGTGTTTCGCCGCGCATACAAGGCGGCGTGTAATCTAGGACACAGTTATGTCGGCTCGGAGCATCTGATGTTTTCTATTTTATGCGGTCCGCAGAGCTATGTTTGCAAAGCCTTGCAAAATGAGGGTTGGCAGGCGCGGATATTTCGCGTGATGCTTCTTTGCCGCAAAGGACGGGGGAAGGCAGATATGCCGATGCCGCAGGGTTTGTCGCCTCATGCGAGGAACATTCTTGCAGGCGCACGCAAAGAGATGCGCAGGCTTGGTATGCCGTGCATCGAGCCCGAGCATTTGCTTTTGGCCATGGCGCGCGAGGAACAGTGCACTGCCTCGCAGATTCTCGTTTCGGGTGGTACGGACTTAAACTGTATGTTTTCCGATGCGTACGCAAGTTTGTACCTGCCGCGCACGGAAATTCAAGACGGAAAGGAACAGCCTATGCGACTACTGGAGGCTTATTGCGAGAATATGTTGGAAAAGGCTCTGCAGGCAGAGCCTGTCATCGGGCGAGAGCGTGAGATTGATACGGTCTTGCAGATTCTCAGCCGAAAAAACAAAAACAATCCTGCACTCATCGGAGAGCCTGGGGTGGGAAAGACCGCCATCGTTGAGGGACTTGCCCAGCGCATCGCGCAAGAGCGCGTGCCCGCGCCGCTTCGGGGCAAGAAACTGTATTCGCTCAACATGGCAAGCGTTTTGGCAGGGACAAAATACCGCGGGGAATTTGAGGAGCGCATCCGCGATATTCTGCAGGAGATCAAGCGCGCGGGAAATGTGATTTTGTTCATTGACGAGATGCACATCATCGTCGGCGCGGGCAGTGCCGAGGGCGCGATCGACGCGGCAAATCTTCTTAAACCTGCTCTCGGGCGAGGAGAACTGCAGATGATTGGCGCGACCACCTTGGAAGAATACCGCAAGTGCATCGAAAAGGATGCCGCCCTCGAGCGGCGCTTTCGCCCTGTGACGGTGCGCGAGCCGAGCAAGGAGGAAACCGTGCAGATTCTGCAGGGGCTTCGTGCGGGGCTTGAACAGCATCACAGCCTGCGCATTACCGATGAATCCATCCAGGCGGCGGTGGAACTCTCGTGCCGTTATCTGACAGACCGCTTTCTTCCGGACAAGGCGCTGGATCTGCTCGATGAGGCGGCGGCACGCGTTTGGCTTCGGGAAGGAAAGCCACGCACGGACGAGAAAAAACGCCAACAAATCACGCGCGAACTGGAACAGGCAGTCGGCGCGAGTGATTTTGAGCGGGCGGCGGTTCTGCGCGATAAACTGCAGGGACTGATTCGCCAGCAGACCGCGGCGGCACAAAGTATGCGCGCAAGAGTGCTGTGCGCGCAGGATGTGGCGCAGGCTGTCAGTGAGCGCACAGGCATTCCTGCAGGCAAACTCTCGCTCGGTGAGCGTGAGCGGATGCGCAATCTCAAACAACTGCTGACAGCGCGCATCATCGGGCAGGATGAGGTCGTTACAGCCGTCAGCCGCGCGGTCATGCGTGGTCGGGCGGGCTTATCCGATGGGGCAAGACCGATGGCGAGTCTGCTGTTTATTGGCCCGTCGGGCGTGGGGAAAACAGAACTGTGCAAGGCGCTTGCGGAAACGGTGTACGGAAGCGGTGACGCGCTTGTAAGGCTCGATATGACGGAGTATATGGAGCCGAACTCTGTTTCAAGGCTCATCGGCGCGCCGCCCGGGTATGTGGGGCATGATGAGGCAGGTACGCTCACAGAAAAGGTGCGCAGGCGGCCATACAGCGTGGTGCTGTTTGACGAGATTGAAAAGGCACACCGCGATGTGACGGGACTTCTGCTTCAGATTATGGACGATGGTGCGCTGACCGACTGCGTGGGCAGGCGCGTGGATTTTAAAAATACGCTCATCGTCATGACTTCCAACCTCGGAAGTGCGCAGAGCGGTAAGCCTGGGCTTGGCTTTACGCCCGAGAGTGAACAAGGGCAGATGATGCGCATTCTGCGCGAGCATTTCAGCGTGGAGTTTTTAGGTCGCATCGACTGCATCGCGAACTTTGCACGGCTGAAAGAAGAACAATTGCGCGAGATTGCACAGCTTCAGCTCTCTGCCTGCTCGGCGCGTGCGGCAAAACAGGGGATTGCGCTTGAGATTGCGCCGAGCGTTGCCGAGCATTTGGCAAGCCTGTGCTCGCGGGAGGATGCAGGTGCGCGCGGCCTGCGGCGCAGAATTCAGACGGATATCGAAGAACCTGTGGCGGAATATCTGTTGCAGGCGCAGATTCCGCGCGGAATTTCCGCGGAATTTTGCGACGGTAAAATTGCGATACGGCAACTTGCTTAAGCGGGTGGGAATGGCTTCCCACCCGCCTTTTTTCGACGATTTTAGAATATATGTTCTAAAATTGCAAAAACAAGGGAAAATCACGAAAAAATGCCTGAAATTTCCGAAAAAAATTTTCAAAAAGGTCTTGCATTTTGTTCACATAACCTCTATTATATAAGAGAAGTGGAGCAAAGTGGTGCAAATGTGCACCAAAGTGGAGTGGAAAAGGGGTGAGAGGGAATGTTCGGCAAATATAAGCACACAGTTGACGCGAAGGGACGCTTGTTCGTTCCCTCGAAGCTTCGGGAAAAACTCGGCGAGGTCTTTTATGTGACGGTTGCTCCCGACCGCTGCCTTTCTGTCTACACAGCAGAGAGCTGGCAGAGAATCCTTGACCAGTACAACGCACTGCCTATTTCCAGTGCGCGCCAGATGCGCTTCCTGTTTGCCAACGCCGCCAAGTGCGAACCCGACAAGCAGGGAAGATTCCTGCTTCCGACAGAGCTTCGTCAATACGCGGCTTTGCAGCAGGAGGTCACGTTCATCGGCTTGGGAAACCACGCGGAAATCTGGGATAGCGCCACCTTTGATGCGCTTGAACAGCAGGCGATGACACCCGAGCAGATTATGAGCAATATGGAGGCGCTGGGCTTCTGATGGAATTTGTGCACAAGTCCGTATTGCTGGATGAGTGCATCGAAGCACTCAACATCAAACCAAACGGCATCTACGTTGACGGCACGCTCGGTGGAGCGGGGCATTCATCCGAGATTTGCCGCAAACTTGAAAATGGACGGCTGATTGGCATCGACCGCGACACGGTGGCATTGACCGAGGCAGGAAAAAGACTGCAGGAATTTGCGCCGCGCGTGACGCTTGTCCATGATAACTTCGCGAATCTTTCCGAGATCCTTGACCGCTTGGAAATCCCTGCGGTCGATGGCATGCTCTTTGACCTCGGCGTTTCGTCTCCGCAACTTGATGATGGAGAGCGCGGCTTTTCCTATATGGCAGACGCACCGCTCGACATGCGCATGAACCGCGATGATACGTTGACGGCGTATGAGGTTGTCAATACGTGGTCGGAAGAGGAACTGAAGAGAATCCTCTTTACATACGGCGAAGAGCGCTACGCGCCGCGCATTGCATCGGCAATCGTGCACACGCGCGCGGAACATCCGATTGAAACTACCCTCGAATTGGTGTCGGTCATCAAAGGCGCAATGCCTGCGCAGGCCTTACGCGAGAAACAGCATCCTGCAAAAAGAAGCTTTCAGGCTATCCGCATCGCGGTCAATGACGAGCTTGGCTCGGTCGAGCGTTTGATGCGTACGGCAATCGACAGACTCAATCCCGGCGGCAGGCTTGCGGTCATCACATTCCACTCACTTGAGGACAGAATCGTGAAGAACGCGATGGCGGATGCGGCAAAGGGTTGTACATGCCCGAAAGATTTTCCGGTCTGCGTGTGCGGAAAGACACCTGCCGTGCGATTGGTAAGCAGAAAGCCCATTGTTTCCACAGACGAAGAACTACAGGATAATCCTCGTGCACGCAGTGCGAAATTGCGCGTAGCAGAGAAATTATAATACTTATGGAGGCGGCTATGGCTTCGGAAGTCAGAACCTATCAAACCCGTGGCGCGGCGGCATATGACATTTACTATGCACCGCAAAAGTACACACAGGCCGAAGTATGGCAGCAGCCGCACTCCTTACCCGAAGAGCGCGTTGAGCAAAGACGCGAAACGACGGTCCATGCAAGAACTGCAATTGCTCCGTTTACGATGGCAGGCATTTTGACAGTGGCTTGTATGCTGATCCTGGTTATTTTCGGCTATGTACAGCTGTTTGAAGCAACGAGCCGTGTTGGTGATTTGGAATATCAGCTGCAGAAACTCAATCAGACCCAGCTGGTTTTGCAGAGCCGCTATGACGGCGCGATTGACCTGCAGCAAGTTGAGCTGCGTGCAGAAGAGCTCGGCATGGCGCTTCCGTCGGCAGAGCAGACGGTCTATGTGAACCTTTCGGGCGCAGACCGCGCAGAGATTTACGCAACGGAACATACGAGCGTTGTCGGAGAGATTGTAACGGCGATGGAACAGAGTGTTTCGGGACTGATTGCATATCTTCGGCCAGAGGCGGCATAGTCTTTACAAAAGCAGCTGCGAAATAGGGTATGGCAAGGGCGGCTGAATGGGTTCGGACCGCCCTTGTTTTGACACAATGTTCAGAAAGGCGAATGTATGGCGTTAAAGATTCTTCGTCCGCGAAAAAAGGCGGCGGCAAAGAAAAAAATAGCTTCTGCGGACGAAATCGCGCGCGCAAATGCGGGCATTCGGAAGAGAATTGCCTATGTGATGGGTCTGCTCGGCGTGCTGGCGTTTTTGGTTTTGAGCGGTCAGCTTTATTATTGGATGATTGCAGAGCATGATGAACTGCAGAAGATGGCCATTGATAATCAGACGCGCTCGACAAGTCTCACGGCATCGCGCGGCAAGGTTTATGACCGCAATATGAATATTCTTGCCGCGTCTACCTCGGTCGAGACGGTCTTTATTGACCCCAATGAGATTGATAATAAGATGAAAGAAGACCCGGAACTGCTGAACAAAATCGCAGCCGGGCTTTCCGAGATTTTGCAGGTCGAGCAGGATTTTGTGCGCGAGCAGGCGGCGGATACGAAATACCGCTACAAGGTCATCAAACGCAAGGTCTCCGAGCAGGATGCAGAGCGTGTGCGTATGCTCATCAGCGAGCAGGAACTTTCGGGCGTGTATCTGGAGATGGATGCTAAGCGCTATTATCCGTATGCATCGCTGGCAGGACAGCTCATTGGCTTTGTCAGCAGTGACAACATTGGCTCCGAGGGCATCGAGGCGTATTATGACGATACGCTGCAGGGTACGGCAGGCAAAATTGTCACCACCAAGGGCAACTCCGGCTCGGAAATGCTCTATACCTATGAAAAATATTACGATGCGGCAGACGGCGACAGCCTCGTACTGACGCTCGATACCACTGTACAGGCATTTTTGGAGAAAAATCTCGCTAATGCCATCGAAAAATACGAAATTCAGAACGGTGCGTTTGGCATCGTGATGGATGTAAACAACGGCGAAATCCTTGGCATGGCGACGATGGGCAGTTATGACCCGAACAACCATCTGGAAGTTTACGATGAGTCGCTTGCCCAACAGCTTGAAGAGCAGTATCTGCGCGCGATGAGCCTGCGGCAGGATTCTGAACAGCAGAAGCAGGCGCTTCTTGACTACAACAATTCGGTAGCTGCTGCGCGTTTGAAGCAGTGGAGAAACCGCTGTGTTTCCGATGGCTACGAGCCCGGCTCGACTTTCAAACTGGTGACAGTTGCGGCAGGCTTGGATTGCGGCGCTATCAACCTGAAAAACGGCTATTTCTGCAGTGGTTCTGCAGATTTTAAGGGTCGTGACCAAACACTTTCTTGTTGGAAGTCGGAAGGCCACGGACAGCAGGATACGGCGCAATCGCTTGGCAACTCCTGCAACATCGCCCTTGCAAACATGGGCCTTATGATTGGCGGCGGCCGATTCTATGACTATGTCGATGCGTTTGGCTTCCTCGAGCAGACGGGTGTTGACCTGCCGGGCGAGGCGAGCGGCTATTTCTTCGGCAGAGATCAGCTGACCGGTCCGAGTACGGCGTCGCTCATCTCGGGCTCGTTCGGACAGACTTTCCGTATCACGCCCATGCAGCTTGTGCGTGCGGTAGCGGCAATCGTCAACGGCGGCTATCTGCTTGAGCCGCATATCGTTGAGCAGGTGGTTGATGCCGACGGCGAGACTCTCATGCAGGCAGAGCGTACGGTTTTGCGCCAGGTCATCAGCGAGCAGACCTCGCAGACGATGCGCGAACTGATGGAGTTCGTCGTAACCGACGGCACGGCAAAGGGCGGCAGAACGCCCGGTTACCGTGTGGGCGGCAAGACGGGTACGTCCGAAAAGATCGACACCTATGATGAAGACGGCAAGCAGGTCGAAGATAAAATCGTTTCGTTTGTCGGTGTTGCACCGATTGATGACCCGAAGTATATTGTGCTTGTTGCGCTCGATACCCCGGCATACATTCCGGGCACGAGCTACACGCCGCATAACTACTACATTTCGGGCGGCCTGATGGCGGCTCCAACGGTGCGCGATGTCTTTGCCGACATCCTGCCGTATCTTGGCATTGAACCTGACTACACCGCAGAGGATATCCGCGGCGTGAATGTGCAGATGCCGAACGTTATCGGTCTGACCGAAGCGGAAGCCAAGGAAGCGCTCGAGAAGAGAAGCCTTGTCTATCGCACCATCGGCTCCGGCGCGGTTATCACCGACCAGATTCCTGCCGAGGGTTCGGAACTGCCTGCAACGTCCGAGGTAATTCTCTACTTCGATGTGGAAAAATCGACCGAAATGGTCGAAGTGCCCGACTTTATCGGCCACCACGCCAACGATGTGCATTGGCTGGCAAACAACGCGGGTCTGTATATCCAGGCACGCGGTACGGATATGACAGAAAACTATGTCACGGCAACGTATCAGGACATTGAGCCCGGTACAATGGTTGACCGCGGCACGACCATCACGGTGGAATTTGCCGACCGTGCGGCAATGGACTAATCAGGAGGAATGGCATGAAGCTTTCGGATTTACTGCGCGGCATTTCCGTGCTGGAAAATACGGCACAGCAGGACATGGAGATTACAGGCGTAAGTTATGACTCCAGAACAACGGCGCAGGGCAATCTGTTTGTGGCAATTACAGGCTTTGCCGCCGATGGGCATAAGTACATCCCCAGCGCACTGGAAAAGGGCGCGGCGGTGGTGCTTTGCGAGAAAAAACCGAAGCAGAATGTGCCCTATGTGCGCGTAGCATCGACTCGTGAGGCACTTGCGGCAGTGGCGGCAAACTGGTTTGATCATCCTGCGGAAAAGATGACCATGATTGGCGTGACGGGCACGAACGGTAAGACGACCACAACGTATCTGCTGAAAACGGTCTTGGAAAAGACCGTCGGCGCGAAGGTCGGCCTCATCGGCACGATTCAGAACATGATTGGTGAGCAGGTTATCGAGACCGAGCGCACCACACCCGAAAGTTTTGAACTGCAGCAGTTATTCGCGCAGATGTATGAGGCCGGTTGTACGCATGTGATTATGGAGGTCTCCTCGCATGCCTTGAGCCTGCACCGCGTGGGCGGCATCCGCTTCCGTGTGGGTGTGTTTACAAACCTCACAGAAGACCATCTCGATTTCCACAAGGATATGGAAGATTACTGCGACGCGAAAGCGAAACTGTTCTCCATGTGTGATGTGGGCGTTCTCAACATGGACGATCTGTATTACGAGCGCATCCGCAGACAGGCAAACTGCAAACTCATGACCTATTCTGTGCAGGATAACCGCGCGGACCTTGTGGCAAAAAATATCAAACTCAAGTCTGACCGCATCGAAACCGATGTTGTTACGGGCGTGCAGATCAGCCGCGCCGAGCTCGGCATCCCGGGTGCGTTCAGCGTTTACAATGCTTTGGCGGTCATTTCCTCCGCGATGGCGCTGGAGATTCCGCTCGCGGAAATTACGGCGGCTTTGAAGCAGGCAAAGGGCGTCAAGGGCAGGGTAGAGGTCGTGCCGACCCCCGGCAAGGACTATACGGTGCTCATTGACTACTCGCATACGCCAGACAGTTTGGAAAATGTGCTCAAGACGGTCAAGGGCTTCTGCAAAGGACGCACGATTGCTGTCTTTGGCTGTGGCGGTGACCGCGACCCGTTCAAGCGCCCGATCATGGGCGAGATTGCAGGCAGACTTGCCGATTACAGTGTTGTGACCTCGGATAACCCGAGAACCGAAGACCCTTATGCCATTTTGGATCAGATTGTCGCTGGCATGTCCAAGGCAAAGGGCAGATACAAGGTGATTGAAAGCCGCGAGGGCGCGATTGCCTGGGCAATGGATTATGCGCAGAAGGACGATGTCATCGTGCTTTGCGGCAAGGGACACGAAACCTACCAGGAAATCGGACACGAGAAACGCCACCTCGATGAGCGCGAGGTTGTCGCGCAGTATTTGGAGAAATAAGTATGAGAGAACTGACACTCAAGCAAATTGCACAGTGGTGCGGCGCGCAAATCAGTGCCGAGCAGGAAGATGTCCTTGTGCAGGGCGTGTGCGCCGATTCGCGTAAGGTCAAGCAGGGCGATTTGTTTATCGCGCTGTGCGGTGAGCGCGTGGACGGACACGAATATGTAGCGCAGGCGGCAGAAAAAGGTGCCGTCGCGGCATTGGTCATGAAGAGCGTGCAGGCGGATATTCCGTGCCTGCTCGTTGAAGACACGGTGCGCGCATACGGCGCTCTTGCCGCAGGCTACCGCAGAATGCTTGGCGTGCAGGTCATTGGCATCACGGGCAGTGTCGGCAAGACAACGACGAAGGAAATGCTCGCCGGCGCGCTTTCTTCTACCTATCGCACTTCAAGAAGTGAGGGCAATCACAACAATCACCTCGGCGTGCCGATGAGCATCCTGGAAATGGCAGACGATGCGCAGGTTGGTGTTTTGGAGATGGGCATGAACCATTTCGGCGAGATGGCATACCTGACAAATATCGCACAGCCGAATATGGCGGTGATTACCAACATCGGCACCATGCACATTGAGCACCTTGGCAGCCGCGAGGGCATCCTGCAGGCCAAAATGGAGATTTTGCAGGGTATGGCACCCGGCGGTATTGGCGTGTTTAACGGAGATGAGCCACTGCTGTGGAATCTTTCCGACGAGGATGGCATCAAGCGCTACTATTACGGCATTGAGAACAAAACCTGCCATGTGATTGCGCATGACATTCAGGAGTTTGAGAACGGTATGCGCTTTTGCGTGAGCGGTTTGGGGCATAATTTTGAACTGTTTGTGCCCGTTGTCGGCACGCACGCGGTCTATAATGCACTGGCAACTGTGACGGCGGCACTTCTGATGAATGTCAAACCCGAACGTCTGCAGACCCAACTGAGCAACTTCCGCAACACAGGTATGCGTCAGAAAATCTATCAGCATGGCGACGTCACCATCATCGAAGATTGCTACAACGCAGGACCCGAGTCGATGGAAGCGGCGCTGAATGTGCTGGAAAATTACAAAACTGACGGCAGACGCATCGCGGTGCTTGGCGATATGCTCGAGCTCGGAAACCGCAGCAGTGCCGAACATTACCGCATCGGCAGACTTGTTGCTGCAAAAGCAGATATGCTGCTCAGTTATGGCGTAAATTCCGAGCGCACAATTACGGGCGCAATCACCGGCGGTATGAACCCGAAATATACCGAGCATTTTGACACGCACGAGGATATGGCGCGCGTTCTGCGCTCGCGCGTGCGTGAAGGAGACATTCTTCTGTTTAAGGGCAGCCGCGGCATGCGGATGGAACGCGTCCTGCAGCTGTTCTTAGGCGAAGAGAAGTAAACGAACGGAGGAAAAACTCATGCAGCTTTTGGTGCTTGCACTGTGCGCGTTTGCGCTTGCTGTGATATTTGGAAAAATTGCGGTGCCGATGCTGCGCGCCTTGAAAGCAGGACAGTCGATTCGTGAAATCGGTCCGAGTTGGCATAGCACAAAGGCAGGCACGCCGACCATGGGCGCCATCGTCTTTATCCTTGCGGCGGCCTTGTGCATTGTCGCGGGCGGTTGGAAGCAGATGCTCGCAGGCGAGTATATGCACCTTATGGTCTTTGGCTTTGCACTGTTGTATGGTCTTATTGGTTTTTGGGATGATTTCTGCAAGGTCAAGTTCAAGAGAAATCTTGGCCTGACGGCTCTGCAGAAACTCGTGCTTCAGCTTGTTGCCGCGGGCGTGTTTCTGTATCTGCTGAACAAAAGCGGATATCTTTCGTTTGCGCTGTACATTCCGTTTTTCCAGGTTTCTTTTGATGTGCATCCTGCCATTTATATGGCCTTTTCGGTGTTTGTCATTGTTGGAACGGTCAACGCGGTCAATCTGACCGATGGCGTTGACGGCCTGGCAACGGGCGTGACGATGCCTGTGATGGCATTTTTCGCTGTGACGGCGTATTTGTGGCGTCAAACGGCACTTGCCATCGTGCCTGCGGCGCTCTTCGGCGCACTTGGCGGATTTTTGTGCTATAACTTCCATCCCGCGAAGATGTTCATGGGTGACACAGGCTCGCTGTTTCTCGGCGGCATGGTTTGCGGACTTGCCTTTGCACTCGATATGCCGCTCATTCTCGTGCTTGTGGGACTTGTCTACTTTGCAGAAACCCTGTCTGTTATTATGCAGGTGACATACTTTAAGCTTACTCACGGCAAGCGCATCTTCCGCATGACTCCCATCCACCACCATTTTGAAATGGGCGGATGGAGTGAGGTGAAAATTTTTACCGTATTTGTTTCGATTACCACCGCCATGTGCCTGCTTGCAGGACTTGGCATTATGAACCGTTTCTGATTTTTCGAAAGGAGCTCCAACATGGCAAAGCTTGAGACACCCATAAATATTTTGCCCGATGCGCCGCAAGTGCGCCAGAGGAAGGGTAAAATCATCGTCGACGAGCGTGGTCTGCTGGATCTTCCGTTTTTGGCGCTGACTCTGATCTTGCTTCTGATTGGCCTGGTGATGATGTTCTCGGCAAGCTACGCGCGTGCGTATGAGACTGAGGGCAACTCGACATATTATTTTGCGCGTCAGGCTTTTTTTGCAGTGGGCGGCGTTGCGGCGATGCTGTTTTTGAGCACTGTGCCGTACCAGTGGTGGCGAAGAATTGCGATCCATTTGTATACTGTTACGCTGATTTTGCTGCTTGCGGTCTTGCTGTTCGGCTCGTCGGCAGGCGGTGCGAGAAGATGGATTAACATTGGTATCCGTTTCCAGCCGTCGGAACTGGCTAAATTCAGCGTAATTGTGATGTTCGCATCCTTGATTTCCATCTACAGAGAGAAAATGGCAAGTGTGAAATATGGTATCTACCATTTTATCGGGATCCTTCTTCCGATTTTCCTCCTGCTTGCTCTGCAGCCGCATCTGTCAGCAATCATCATCATTGGCGCAGTTGGCGCGATTATGATGCTCATTGGCGGCTCGAAACCGAAGTATTTCATCATTGCCGCGATCGCCGCGGTTGTGCTGTTTGTCATCTATTTGCAGATCAAACCCTATGCAATGGACCGCTGGATTGCATGGCGTAATCCGTTTGATTATGCGGATGATGAAGGCTTCCAGACAGTCCAGTCGCTGTATGCTATCGGCTCTGGCGGTCTGATGGGTCTTGGCCTTGGCAGAAGCCGCCAGAAATATCTGTATCTGCCCGAAGAGCACAACGACTATATCTTTGCCATCGTCTGTGAAGAGCTTGGCTTTATCGGCGCGATGGTGATTCTGGTGCTGTTTGCGATGCTCATCGTGCGCGGCTATTGGATTGCTATGCACGCAAAAGACCGCTTTGGCGCAATGTTGGCCGCAGGTATTACGACACTGCTCGCCCTGCAGGTCGTGCTGAATATTGCGGTTGTTACGAATTTTATCCCTGCAACGGGTATATCTCTGCCGTTCTTCTCCTATGGCGGCACGGCACTGCTGCTGCAGCTGGGCGAAATGGGAATCGTATTGAGCGTTTCCAGACAGTGTGATAACAAACTTCTTTGAGGAGGCGTCAGATGAACGTCATTTTTACCTGCGGAGGTACGGGTGGACATATCTATCCCGCCATTGCCGTTGCGAAGATGCTTCGAGAGCGCAAGCCAGACAGCAAGATTTTGTTCATCGGTGCCGATGACGGCATGGAGAAAAATCTCGTTCCGCGGGAGGGGTTTGACCTGAAGACCCTTAAAATCTCCAATTATCAAAGAAAAATCACCCCTGCTGCGATTTGGCATAATGTGACAACGCTACTGAACATGGCAGGCTCGATGCGCCGCGCCAAGAAAATCATCTGTGATTTTAAGCCCGATGTTATCATCGGCACAGGCGGCTATGCGAGCTATCCTGCGCTCAAAATGGGCGCGAAACTGAAAATTCCCACAGCGGTGCATGAGTCTAATGCTGTGCCCGGCCTTACAACCAGAATGGTCGAAAAGGATATGGACCGCGTACTGGTCTGCTTTGAAGAAAGTCGCGGTTATTACAGCAATCCCGAGCGTGTGCGCGTGGTCGGCACGCCTGTGCGCGAGGAGTTTATCTACACCGCGCGCGCAGAGGCAAGAAAACTGCTCGGCCTTGGCGATGAGCCGCTTGTCGTTTCCTACTGGGGAAGCCTTGGCGCAAGGGAAATGAACAAAAAAATCGCGGGCTTCATGAAATGTGCCTGCAAAGACGGAACGCCCTTCCGCCATATTCATGCTACAGGTTCATTTGGCTGGCGGTGGATGGGACAGTATGTCAAAGAGCAGGGGATTGATCTTACCGCGCATCCGTATCTCGACATGCGCGAGTTTATCTATGATATGCCGACCGTGATGGCGGCCGCGGATCACATCATATGCCGAGCAGGCGCGGCAACGATTGCTGAAATCGCGGCATCGGGCACGCCCTGCATCATGGTGCCGTCTCCGAATGTTGCTGACAATCATCAGGAAAAAAATGCACGCGTCGTAGAAAAGCATGGCGCGGCGGTTGTCCTGCGTGAAGATGAGTGCACACCGCAAAGACTCTATCAGACGGTGCGCGAGTTGCTGTCGGATGCTGAAAAACGCAAGCAGATGTCTGTTGCGGCGCACGAGATTGCGGTTATCGACTCGACCGAGCGCATTTATACAACCGCGCTTCGACTTGCAAAGACACCGTAAAACATCCTTCTGCATAGGATGGGAAGAAAATCCCATTTGTGCGGAGGAATGACTATGCAAATCCTGTCCGTAAGCGGAGGCAGGCAACTTTGCGGCACTGTGTCAATCAGTGGCGCAAAAAACAGTGTGCTTCCGATTTTGGCCGCCGTGATTGTGTGCGGTGGGCCGTGTGTATTACATAATTGTCCGCAGATCGAGGATGTCCAGATCGCCCTGCAGATTTTGCAGGAACTTGGATGCACTGTTCATCGCAGTGGTGCGAGCTTGTATCTCAATGCCGAGGCAATGGATGGCTGGGAAGTGCCTGCAAAATACGCAGGCAAAATGCGCGCGTCTGTGATTTTCCTCGGCGCAATCCTCACGCGCATGAAGCGTGTGCGGGTTGCCATGCCGGGCGGATGCCCGCTTGGCAAGCGCCCCATTGATCTGCACATTCGTGCGCTCGGCGAAATGGGCGCACGTTTTTGCCTTTATGAGCAGGGGCTTGAATGCTGTGCAGAGCATCTGCACGCGGCGGACATCTGCCTGCCGTTTCCCAGCGTCGGCGCAACGGAAAACGCCATTCTTGCGGCATTGGGGGCATGCGGATGCGTGCGCATCGAAAATGCGGCAAGAGAGCCTGAAATTACGGACCTTATCCGCTTCCTGCGTGCTTGCGGCGCGCAGATTACGGGCGAGGGGACATCGAGTCTTGTGATTGAGGGCGGCATAGCCTTGCATGGCGCGGAGTATACCATCATGCCCGACAGAATTGAAACCGCGACCTATTTGTGTGCGGTTGCCGCCTGCGGTGGAGACGCGATGCTCGAGCATGCACGCGCGGAACATGTTCTTCCTGTTGTGCAGGCACTGCGGGAATGTGGCTGTGAGATTTCATCGAAAGATGACGCCATCGGCATCGTCTGCAGAGGGCGAATAAGAGCACCGAGCGCAGTGAGGACACAGCCGTATCCCGGTTTTCC
>JAZUCN010000178.1:0-7401 GCA_045639205.1 Oscillospiraceae bacterium
GTTACCAAGTGCGAGCAAATTGACACCGCGCAGGCTCTCTGCGAAAACAGGCCTCTCTTCCGTGTGCTTCCCTATAAAACCTTAAAAATCGGTGTCATCATCACTGGTTCTGAAATTTACACAGGGCGTATTCAGGATAAATTTGAGCCCGTTGTACGCAATAAGATGACGCGCTATCCGTCCGAAATTTTGGGCGTTACCATCTGCGATGATGACCTCGCGATGATTACCTCTGCCGCAGAAGCGTATCTTTCTCGCGGCGCAGACCTTCTTATTTTCACGGGCGGAATGTCCGTCGACCCCGATGACCTCACACCGAGCGCCATCCGAGCACTCGGTGCGGAGATCATCTCGCATGGCGTTCCGTCCCAGCCGGGTAATATGACCCTTGTTGCCTATCGCGGCGATGTGGCGATTCTTGGTGTGCCGGGCGCGGCAATCAGCCTGCCGACCACCATCTTTGATGTTCTGCTTCCGCAGATTTTCGCAGGCGAAAAACTCACCAAACAAGACCTTTTGCATCTTGCTGAAGGCGGTCTTTGCCAACTTTGCAAGGTTTGTCATTTCCCAAATTGTACATTTGGAAGGTACTGATATGCAGGACACATTTGGAAGAAGCATCCGCTATCTGCGCCTGTCCGTGACGGATTTGTGCAACCTGCGATGCCGCTACTGCATGCCGATGGACGGCGTGTGCAAAAAATCACACGAACAAATGCTGACGGAAGATGAGATGATTCTGGCGGTGGAAACTGCCGCGTCGCTCGGCGTAGAAAAACTGCGCATCACGGGCGGAGAGCCGCTCATCAAGCGCAACATTCTCTCCATCTGCAATCGCGCATCCGAGGTCGACGGCATCCGCGAGGTCTGCCTGACGACCAATGGCACACTTCTGCATGATTTTGCAAAACCGCTGCGCGAGGCAGGCGTTTCACGCATCAACATCAGCCTTGACACCCTTGACGCGCAGAAATACAATCACATCACACGCACAGGCACGCTCGATGACGCTCTGCGCGGTCTGCAAGCCGCACTCGATGCAGGCTTCTCGCAGGTAAAAATCAACGCGGTGCTCATTGGCGGCTTCAATGACGATGAGATTCCCGCGCTGGCAAAACTCACCGAGCAGTACCCCATCGATGTGCGCTTCATTGAACTTATGCCCATGCGCGCTACACAGGAATTTGACCACAGCGCCTATCTTCCCGCAAGCGCGGTGCTCGAGAGGCTCCCCGAGCTTGAACTTCTCTCGCGCGATGGCGGCGTGGCAGAGCGCTACAGACTCCCAAACGGCAAAGGCTCTGTCGGCCTTATCCGCCCCGTCAGCGCGCATTTCTGCGCAACCTGCAACCGCATCCGCGTGACAGCCGACGGGCGCATCAAGCCCTGCCTGCACGCGGCAGAGGAGTTTAACATCCGAGGCCTTGACCGCGAACAGATGCGCGAAACCTTTGTAAGAGCCATCCTCGCAAAGCCGCGCCAGCACAAGACGCTTTCTTCCTGCAGTTACAGTGATGCAGGACGCAATATGAATCAGATTGGAGGTTAAAGTATGGACTTTACGCATTTTAATTCCGCAGGCAAAGCCAAAATGGTAAATGTCGGCGAAAAGCCCGATACCGAGCGTTCGGCAACTGCGGGTGCAAGAGTTTATGTAAACCAATCCACCTTTGACCTCATCCGCACAGGCGGCACAAAAAAAGGTGATGTGCTGACCGTGGCGCAGATTGCAGGCATCATGGGCGCGAAGAAAACGCCCGACCTCATCCCCATGTGCCACCCGGTTAGCATCAGCGGCGCAGACCTTGCGCTCAGCCTCAACGAAGAAAACCTCTGCGTAGATATCTGCGCAACGGTCACCTGCCACGGCAAAACAGGCGTGGAAATGGAAGCGCTCACCGCCGCGGCAACCGCCGCCCTTACAGTCTATGATATGTGCAAGGCCGTTCAGCGCGATATCCGCATCTCGGATTTGCGCCTTCTTTCCAAGACAGGCGGCACGCACGGAGATTATGCGGCAAAGGAGGACATGCTATGAGTTATTCAGCCGCTGTTATCACCGTCAGTGACAAGGCAAGCCGAGGCGAGCGCATTGACACGAGCGGTCCTGCGCTTTGTGCGCTTCTCGCGCAGGACGGATGGCATGTTGTCTACACTGCTACAGTTGCCGATGAAATGGATGAAATCGAGCGCGAACTTCTGCACTGCGCGGACAATCTGCAAATTCCGCTCATCTTAACAACAGGCGGTACGGGCTTTTCTCCGCGCGATATCACCCCCGAGGCGACGCGCGCGCTCATCACGCGCGAAACGCCCGGCATCTGCGAGGCGATGCGCGCCGAGAGCATGAAAATCACGCCACATGGCTGTCTGTCGCGCGCCATCTCGGGCATTCGCGGAAGAAGCCTTATTGTCAATCTCCCCGGCAGTGAAAAAGCTGCGCGTGAAAACCTGCTCGCTGTCATCAAGCCTCTGCACCATGGCGTGCAGATGCTCCTATCCGCAGGCTCTGCCGAATGTGCAAGTAGCCCAATAAAACAGCAAGCGCCCTCCATCGACGCGTGGCTCAAAGAAGCAAAGCGCGATGAGAGCGCCAAAGAATGCGGTATGTATTTGTGCCACAACGGAGTGGTGCGAGAGAGTGCGCGCGCACAGGCGCGTGAGGGCGTTTCCTGCAAGCCTGTCAAGGCGATGCAATTCTCCTATGACGGGAAAGCCTTGCAAGCCGCCATCGATGCCGCAAAGAAGATGCAAGGCATCCACTATGTGCGTGCATGGCTGAACGAAGGCACACTCTCGGTCGGCGACGATATCATGCGCGTGCTCGTCGGCGGCGACACCCGCCCCAATGTCATAAACGCCCTGCAATCACTCGTGCAGGAACTGAAAACAAACTGCGTGAGTGAAACTGAACTATTTGAGGTGGAATGATGAAAAAAATCGAACTGCGCAAGCCCGAATATTATTTCCAGGCTGACCTTTATGCCCCCGATACCGTCACTGACGACCTGCCGTTTCTGATTTTCCTGCACGGCGCAGGCGAACGCGGCACGAATATCGACCATGTCTACCGCCACGGTCTTGCAAAGCTTATCCACGACGGACTCGAAGTGCCTGCGTATGTGCTTTGCCCGCAGTGTCCGGGAGAATATGTGTGGAACACCCTGGTGCGCGAGCTCAAGGAATTCATCGACATTCTTGTCGAAAAATACGCCATCAAAAAAGATCGCATCTGCATCACAGGCGGCAGCATGGGTGGCTTCGGTACATGGGAAATGGGCGTCACCTACCCCAGTTTCTTCAGTGCCATCGCCCCTGTCTGCGGCGGCGGCATGTCCTGGCGCGGCAGCAACCTCGTCAAGACCCCCGTCAAGGCCTATCACGGAACAGCCGATACCATCGTCCCCATCGTCTATTCCGAACTCATGGTTGAAAACATCAACCAGTGCGGCGGCCATGCAGAGCTCGTCCGCATGGAAGGCTTAAACCACGAGCAAGGCATCAATTTGCCGTATTCCGACACAGACCTGCTCGATTGGATTCTCGCACAGCGCCGCGGGGACTTTTCCCGTGTGAAAGAAAACTGCGAAGAAATGTTCTGATATGAAGCCATCCAATTACGACCTGCAGGTCGACCTTGCCAAGCAGCTGTTTCTGCAGTATGATGCCGAACGCCTCATCCGCAAATTCTCCTTGAACGCAGACGATGACTATCTCTATGTGCGCTACCTTACCAGCACATACCGAATTCGTCGAGCCAGTGCCCAAGTTGACCAGTATGCGAATGCCGAATGGGCAGAGTGCCGCGCGTTTGAAACGGTCATGACGATTTATGACCTGCTGTGCCACAGCAAGGACGAATCGCTCCCGGAACGCACAAATCAATGGTGTACTGTTGGCACATTTATCGTCACAGGGGTCAGCGACGCAGAGCCTTTCACCAAGGATTACGCCGCATTTTTTAACGGCCGTCTGCAAGCACTTATCTCCGCCTGCGAAACGCTCGGCGGACGCGTCCTGCCGCGCATGGCGGGCGCGGATTTGACCTGCCAAATTCCCGTCACTTCCTTTTTTGATGTACTTGTGCAGTTTTGGCAGGGCGATGAGGAATTCCCGCCCAAATTGCTCCTTCTGTGGGATAAAAACACCTGCAGTTTCCTGCATTTTGAAACCACCTTCTATCTGCAAGGCGACCTTCTCAAGCGTCTGAAAACAATCATAAACGAAAAACAGGCTTGACCCATCGGTCAAGCCTGTTTGTTGTTGCTCTTTTCATTTCTTTACTTGGTCGCGATATGCACTGGGCGTCATGCCGCATCTCTTTTTAAACACAGCCACAAAATTCGATACCGATCCGAAGCCTGAAGCAAAGCAGGTTTCCGATACCGCTACGCCGCGCTTTAACAGCATCTTGGCATAGTTGATGCGAAGCGTTGTCAGCCGCTCAATGTAATTCTCACCCGTTACCTTGCGGAACATTTTGCTGAAATAGGTCGGATGATAACCCGAGATCTGCGAGAGGATTTCAAGCGTAATATGCTCGCGGAAATGCTGCTCAATATAAGCAACTGCCTTGATGATGCCGCTTATATATTCCTTGCCGGAATTCTCGGAAGCCTTGCTCTGCTTGCGCTGAATAAATCTGCTGAAAACATACTCAAGCAGCTGTCCGATGCACGGGCCGTTGTTCTCATATTCTTTGATCAGAAGATCAATGGCCGATATCATCTGCGCAAGCTCTTCCTCGCCCAACTGCCGAACCTTGACAAACTCGGGCGATGCCAACATCGCACGCATCGTTTCAGAGAGCCATGATGAGCCAATTTCAATATTGATAAGATTCACAGGTTCTTGCGATGTCATCATGTGGAAATCGGCAGGTGTCAGAAGCGTAATATTACCCTTCTTGCGCCTGTGTTCCATGCCATTGAGCCAAAAACGACCCTCACCCTCTGCCACAACTTCAATTTCATAAAAATCGTGCCAGTGATTGCCGTAGCCTTTGAGTCTTTGATTGTTAGTGCCTACGCCACATTCGCTGGCTTCTTCCGTCAGCTTCAGGCGCTTGATAACCTCGTATTTATACACCTTCATCACCTGCTATTACAATACATTGTTTTCTTTGATACATCAACCAAATGACAAAAAACAAGAAGAAATCGTCTAATTTTCTGTCATTTTTGGGTTTTATTTCTGTCTTTGGGCAAAAATCACGACTGTTGTTCTTTTCCAACGACCTTGCGTCAACACCACATCTATGTTATATTTTCAGTAACCAAACCTGTGCAGTGCACGGAAAGGATGATTCTTATGAAATCTCGTGGCAATCAATTGAAAGAAATCAACTTTCCCTTAGGCGGCATCGGCACGGGCTCTATCGGTCTGTGTGGAAACGGCTCGTTTGCCGATTGGGAAATCTTCAACCGTCCGAACAAAGGAAGCCTGAATCACTACAGTTGTTTCACCGTCAAGGCAGAATACCCCGACGGCAAATCCGTCACCAAAATTCTGCAAGGTGACCACATCCGCGATTTGGTCGGACAGTACGGCGCGCCGCGTTTTCACAGCTACGGCTTTGGGCCAAGTACCGCCACCATGTGTGGTCTGCCACATTTCAAAAAAGTCACCTTTGACGGTCAGTTCCCCATTGCGACGATTACCTTTGAGGACGATGACTTCCCTGCCAAGCTCATTATGCGCGCGTTCAACCCCTTTATCCCCCTCGACGCGGATAATTCCAGCATTCCCGCGGCGTTTTTTGAGGTCGAGATCAAGAGCCTTGCAGACGATGTCAAATTCACCGTCATTCTTTCCATCCGAAATCCTTTTGCGTCTACTGAAAACAAAAAATTGCCGAGCGAAACATACACTGCTATTAAAATGACGCATCACGGCAAAGACCCCGCAGAGCGCGACTATGGCGATATGACGGTGGCTGTTTCCTGCAAGGATGGCTTATATCAGGAATACTGGTATCGCGGCGGCTGGCAGGATAAACTCACCACCTTCTGGCGCGATGTCACGGACGGAACATTCGGCAACAGACACTACGATACCGCAGGCAACGGCGATGTCTGCTCCGTTGGTGCAAGTGCCGTTGTAAATGCCAAGCAGAAAAAGGCATTCCGATTCGTCCTTTCCTGGAACATCCCCAACAATTATAATTACTGGAATCCCTGCCTGGACGAGGACGGCAAGGATGTGCTGTGGAAGAATTATTACGCAACTCTGTTTTCTGACTCCGAAGCCTCGTGCTTCTATAGCCTTGATAACTGGGATATGCTCTACCGCAAGACAGACCGCTTCCGCCGCGCTCTGCACGGCGCAAGCTTGGACAAAGCGGTCATCGATGCCGCATCGTCGACCCTTTCCGTTCTCAAATCCTCCACCGTTCTGCGCCTGGAAGACGGCAGTTTCTACGGTTGGGAAGGCGTACACGAAAAAGAAGGCTCGTGCGAAGGCACCTGCACGCATGTGTGGAGCTATGCCTACGCGCTGTGCTTCCTGTTCCCCGACCTCGAGCGCAGTCTGCGCGATACTGAGTTCCGCTATGATACCGATGAGTTTGGCCGCATGCACTTCCGCACAGCGCTTCCCATCGGCAGAGAGAATTACGAACAGCCGCCCTGCCTTGACGGACAGATGGCAACCGTCATCAAAATCTACCGCGATTGGAAACTGACGGGCAATGATGCGTGGCTGAAAGATAACTGGGATAACATCAAGCGCGTCTTGGAATTTGCCTGGAACGAGCACAACGATTTTGAATGGGACAGAAACAAAGACGGCGTCCTGGAGGGAAGACAGCACCACACCCTCGATATGGAGCTCTTTGGTCCGTCCTCGTGGCTCGAGGGTATGTACCTGTGCGCCTTAAAAGCCGCAAGCGAACTGGCGGATTACCTCGGCGATGAGGAAAAGAAAGCCGAATACTCCGCACTGTTTGAAAAGGGCTTCCGCTGGACAGCCGAAAACCTCTTTAACGGCAAATACTTCTTCCATAAGGTCGACCTGCAGAACAAGGACTACACCGAGCATTTTAACTGCCCGAACTATTGGAACGAAGAAAAAGAAGAACTTAAATATCAGATTGCAGACGGCTGTGAAATTGATCAGTTACTCGGTCAGTGGCACGCAAACATCTGTGGCTTGGGCGATATTTTCCTGCCCGAACAGCGTAAAATTGCCCTGCGGAGCATGATGCAGAACAATTTTAAGCCCACGATGCGCAACTTCGCCAATATGTGGCGCGTATTCGCCCTCAATGACGAGGCAGGCGCTGTCATGTGCGACTACCCCGAGGGCGTTTCCAAGCCCATCATCCCTGTACCCTACTGCGAAGAGTGCATGACGGGCTTCGAGTATTCCTTTGCAGGTCTTTTGATCAGCGAAGGCTTTATC
>JAZUCN010000179.1:0-5855 GCA_045639205.1 Oscillospiraceae bacterium
ATAGCGGCGCGAAAGAGAGTATGCCAGGATTGCCGTGAAGAACATACTCATGGCAGTGCCGATCACCGTCATTTTGATGGTCGTAATGTAACCTGTGATGATGGGAGATTCCCATCCCTTTTCGAACATGTACGCATAAGCCGAGAAGTCCAGCTCCTGCGGCCAAAGCATAACGCCTTCATAGCTGTAGTAGGTGGCCGAAGAAGTGACAGAACCGACAACGATGTACCAGAACGGGAAAAGGGTGACGACGCCGAGAATACCTACAATAATGTAGATGATAATCTGGCCGACGGTGAGATGTTTCAGTTTTTTCATATTGTTTCTCTCCTTTCCGTCGATTACCAAAGACCGCTTTCGCCAAAGAGGTTGGCAAGCTTATTCGTACCAACGACCATGATCGTACCAACGATGGACTTAAACAGGCCAAGTGCGGAAGTCAGGCCGTACTGTGCTTCCTGAATACCCAGACGGTAGATGTAGGTGTCGAAAACGTCCGCAACGGAGTAGGTCAGCTCCGAGTACAGAAGCAGGATGTCCTGGTAGCCTGCATCGAGGATCTTACCAACCTGCATGATGAGCATAACAACGATGGTCGGTGCGATGCCCGGCAGCGTGATGTACCACATCTGCTTGAACTTGCCCGCGCCATCGATTTCGGCAGCTTCGTAAAGGCCGGTGTCGATGCCGGTCAGGGCAGATAAGTAAACGATGGAGCCCCAGCCAAAGCCCTGCCAAAGGCCCATGCCGATGAGGATGCCGTCAAAGTATTCCTTCTGGGCCAGGAACGGCTGGTCGGTGCGAAGACCGAGCGCCTCAAGCACATAGAACAACGGGCCGCCCGCGGAGGTGCCGTACGGCTCCTGCAGGAGCATACGAACCATACCTGCAATAACGACGATGGAGATAAAGTGCGGCAGGTAGCTGACAGTCTGAATGACACGCTTGTACATGACATGACGTACTTCATTCAGAAGCAGCGCAAAGATAATCGGTGCAGGGAAGGTAATAAGCAGCTTCTTGATGCTGATACGCAGCGTGTTGCCAAGGACGCGATAGAAGTCCTGCTGCGTAAACAGACGCTGATAATGATAGAAGCCTGCAGAAGGCGCGCTGAAGATTGCCTTGAAGCCACGGCCTGCAAACGGAGAATAGTTCTTAAACGAGATGGTGATACCGAGAACGATCGGGAAGTACTTGAAAAGCAGGAAGTACACGACTGCCGGCAGAATAAACAGATAGAACCATCTGTATTGCACCAGATTTTTCATGAATTTCTGCAGTGTACTGGTCTTTTGTGGCTGCAGAACCGCTGTCTTTGTTGTCATACGCACTCTTCTCCTTTTGCTTTTCGGTCAAAAGCGGGGCTTCGCCAGGTTTTGCCGTATTTTCCTGTGCCTCACGGGGTTTTGCCATCTTTCGGCACAGATAGCTATTTTATCCTAAAGAATAGTATAGCAGGCAACCGCGTAAAATCATATAGTTCTTATGGCTGTAATTTATGTAAAACTTGCTGTCATAGGAAACGAGCGGTTGCTTTTTATAATAATGGTATGATATCATTTCCATACCGATAATTCAACCACCTTTTTTCACAACAAAGGAGGACTTTTTTCATGCAAAAGAAACATCTGTCATGGCAGGTCGGCCATATGAACGCCGCCGATGCCATACCCGAACAATGGATAGATGCGAAAGTTCCGGGCTCTGTCCAGCAGGACTATGCGCGCGCGAACAACTGGCCGCCGTTCTATGAAGGCGTGAACTTCAAAGACTACGGCTGGATGGAAGACGTATACTGGCTCTACCGCGCGCCGCTTGATATTGTATGTAAAGATACCGAACGCGCAGTGCTCGTGTTCCTCGGCATCGACTATACCTATCAGATTCGCGTCGACGGTGAAGTGCTCAAACAGGGCGAAGGCATGTTCTCGTCCGTGCGCGTGGATGTGACGCGCTTTGCAGGTAAAAATGCCACAGTCGAGGTTGTGATTTATCCCGCACCGAAGCACGTCTACACCGGCATGCGCAATGAAGCGAGCCGCTCGTGCAAGGCCTGCGCCTGCTACGGTTGGGACTGGCATCCGCGTCTCATTTCCGCAGGTCTGTGGGATGAAGTTTATGTAGAAATTGAAGATGCGCGCGCAATCGAAACGCTCGACGCGTCTTATGTCATGGCAGATGACCTTTCTTCTGCAGTTGTGACGGCAACTGTCACAGGCGGCACGGGCAAGTTCCGCGCAGAACTTCTCGACGGTGAAACTGTTGTCTATACGGGCGATTTTGAAGGCAGCTGCGCAGAATTTGCTGTTTCTGCCCCGAAGCTTTGGAATCCCGTCGGTTACGGCGAGCAGAATTTCTATACGCTGCGCGTGCAGACACTGACCGAGGACGGACAGGCTGTCGGCGCAGTTTGCCGCCGCATCGGCTTCCGCCGCGTCAAGCTCGTCATGGGCGAAGGCACATGGGCAGTTGCCTACTTCCCCAAGAGCCGTGCTGCTGCACCCGCAACCATCGAAATGAACGGCAGACGCATTTTTGCCAAGGGTTCGAACTGGGTCAACGCACAGGTCTTCGGCGGCGATATGTGCGAGGAAAACTACCGTTTCCTGCTTGAAGCGATGCGCGATTGCAACATGAACATCGTGCGCGTTTGGGGCGGCGGTTTCATCAACAAGGAATCGTTCTTCAACCTTTGCGACGAACTTGGCATCATGGTTTGGCAGGAATTCCCCCTCGCCTGCAACGAATACCCCGACGAAGACAAGTATCTTGCCGTTCTCGAACAGGAAGCGACCGCCATCGTCCGCCGTCTGCGCACGCATCCGTGCATGACGCTTTGGTGCGGCGGCAACGAACTGTTCAACTCCTGGTCGGGCATGACCGAACAGCATCACGCGCTTCGCCTGCTCGACAGCATCTGTTACCGTGAAGACCGCTTCACGCCGTTCAACATGACCTCTCCGCTCAACGGCATGGCGCACGGCGGTTATTTCAACTATGACGAGGCTACGGGCAAGGAATTCATCACCGATGTCTGCGACAGCCGCAACACGGCCTACACCGAGTTCGGCGCACCCGGCATGATGCCTGTGGAATATCTGAGCAAGTTCATGTCCGAAGAGGATTTGAACGATATGAATGCAAACAATGAAGTTTGGGTCAGCCACCACGGCTTTAAGGCATGGCGCCCCGAGTCTTGGGTGCGCACACCCGAAGCGGAGTATTACTTCGGCGGCTGGAAAGACCTCGATGACCTCTGCAAAAAGACTTCGTACATCCAGGCGATGGGCTACCGCTCCTTGTTTGAGGAAATGCGCAAGCAGTGGCCGTTCTGCTCGATGGCGCTGAACTGGTGCTTCAATGAGCCGTGGCCGACTGTCGGTCATAACAATCTTGTTGCTTGGCCCGATGTTCTGCGTCCGTCTTACTACGCGGTGCAGCAGGCACTGCGCGCGCAGATGGCAAGTCTTCGCGTCACGCGCAATCTGTGGTGGGACGGCGAAACCTTCACCGCGGAAGTTTGGATGCTCAACGATTCGATCAACACTCTGCCCGCAGGCAATGTTAAGGTCTTCTATCAGCTGGGCGGTGAAGAGGTCGAATGGGGCACGCTCCGCTTTGCAGAACTTGCCGAGCAGACCAACAAACTCTGCGGCAGCATCATGTTCCCCATCCCCACAGGTTATGCGGGCAAAATCAAAGTCCGTCTGGAAGTGGAAGGTCATCCGGAGATGAACTCCGATTACGAATACCTCTGCCGCAGCAAGCGCGTTGTCAACACCGCAGGTATGCTGAACGTGTAAGGAGTCGCTATGGCTGATAAAACACCGCGCGACAAATTTGCGGAAATGCGAAAACGCCCCGTGCGCGAGCTGTTCGGCTCCCTTTGGGAATACTACCGCTGGCCCGCGGCGTGGGTGCTGTTTGCAGTCGGCTGCCTCGTCTCGCTGGTTTTAAGTTATGTCAACCAAAAAGATGTGGCGTTTTATGGCCTGTTTCTCAACTCCACCCCTTCGGTTGTCGCAGATGAGATCGTTGTTGATTATGTAAACTATGCAGACATCGATACAAATGCCTATGATGTGGATATCAACACCAGGCTCTATCTCAAAGACACGCTTGATGAAGAGGCGATGAACACCTCGCAGTACATCCTCACGCACATCGCGGCAGGACAGATTGACCTTGCCGTGATGGACAGGCGCAATTTTGACGGTTATTCCTATGCCATGTTCCAGGATTTGCGCGACTATCTGACAGACGAGGAATTCGCCGCACTCGAGGGCAAAATCCTCTATCATGACAATGCGCATGATGAAGGCGCCACCTCGTATGACACGCAAGGCATGGAGAATCCCGTCCCCATCGGCGTTGACCTTGGCGCGTGCACCGAGTTTATCGAAGCGTTCCGCTATCAAAACTCCGATGCCGTAGCAGGCATTTGTACCAACGCGCTTCACCCCGAGCTTGCAGCAAAGTTCATCCGATTTATACTACTTAAATAAACGAAAACTCCCCGAGGGATTCCTCGGGGAGTTTTTTTGCTTATTTGCTGAAATCAAAACCGCAGGCGCGGAGAATTTCTCTCGCCATGAGGGTAGCACCCATCTGATTCGGGTGCACGCGATCCCACGCGATACGGCTCGAGTGCTGGTGGGCAAAATAGCGGTCATACATTGCCTGGAAATCGACATAAATGCAGCCGTGTTTCTTTGCCAGCTTTGCGCAGATGGCGGTGTATTCATCCATCCGCTTGCGCATGGCATCTTCGCGGTTCGGCTCCATGTAATACGGCGAGCAGACGATGATACCCTTGACCGAGTCCTTGACGGCAAGAATCATCTTTTCCACATTCTGCTCATATTCTTCGGGCAAAACCGCATGGTCCGTCATCGCAGGGCAGTCAAACTGGCGCCAGACATCGTTGATGCCGATGCAAATGCAGACCCAATCAGGATTCAGCGCAACGACATCGCGCTCATAGCGCTCAAGCAAATGGCGGCTGGTGTTGCCTGCCACACCTGAGTTTGTGATGCGGAAATTGCATTCGGGATACCACGCCGAGAGCATGTTTTCCATCATGCGCACAAAGCCGAAACCAATGCGGTCAAACAGGCCCTCGCTCGGACCGTTGGTCTTGTCGCGACCCAAGTCCGTAACCGAATCACCCGCAAAAACAATGCGGTCAAAATTTTCAAAAATCATAGCATCCTCCCCTATTAGTCAACAAACGCAAAGCGGTTTCCGAGCCATGTTTCGCACAGTTTTACCCACGGCGCGCAATTCGGTCTGGGAGAGTCGGATTCCTGATTGCAAATCGAGATGCCATGACCACCTGTTTCGAACATGTGACACTCAAACGGCACGCCCTCGCGGCGCATGGCGCTGATCATCAGCATCGTGCCTTCGATCGGCACGCCCGGGTCATCGACCGCGTGCCAAATGAAAGCGGGCGCGGTCTGCGGCGTTACCTGCAGGTCAAGGCAGAGTTGCTCGCGCACAGCGGGGTCGCCACCTGAAACATTCTGCGCCGACTGCTCGTGCGCAAATTCTCCGAGCGTCATAACAGGGTAACTTAAAATCATGGCGTTGGGCTTGCAGTCCTCGGGAAGGCCGAGGCTTGTTTGATGCCACAGTACACCAAGACTTGCGGCAAGGTGTCCGCCTGCAGAAAAACCCATCACGGCGATGCACTCGGGGTTGATGTGCCACTCGTCGCTGTTGCGGCGCACGGTGCTCACCGCTTCTGCAAGCTGACGAAGCGGGCGGTAACCTGCGGCATCCGCGCCGACGGAGTATCGCAGGATAAACACATTATACCCCTTGCCAAAGAAGTGCAGTGCAGGAGGGTC
>JAZUCN010000180.1:0-7182 GCA_045639205.1 Oscillospiraceae bacterium
CAGCGGTTGGGGGAGGGAGGAATATTACCGGGAGCAAGACAAAGACGTTCTCATTGTGTATGACGATTTGAGCAAGCACGCGGTAGCATACCGCGCCCTGTCATTGCTCATTCGCCGTCCGCCCGGCCGTGAAGCATATCCGGGTGATGTATTCTATCTGCACTCCCGTTTGTTGGAGCGTGCGGCGTGTGTCGCCCCCGAATACGGCGGCGGTTCCATCACGGCGTTGCCCATCATTGAAACGCAAGCGGGCGATGTGTCGGCGTATATTCCCACCAATGTCATCTCCATCACCGACGGACAGATCTTCCTGGAAACAGAACTGTTCCATGCAGGCATCATGCCTGCCGTGAACCCGGGCATCTCCGTTTCCCGTGTGGGTGGCAGCGCCCAGATCAAGGCCATGAAGAAGGTGGCCGGCAACCTGAAGCTGCTGTACTCCCAGTATCGCGAACTGCAGAGCTTTGCCCAGTTCGGCTCCGATCTGGATAGAGACACCAAGGAACGTCTGGCTCTGGGCGAGCGTATTGTGGAAGTGCTGAAGCAGGGCCGTAACGCCCCTGTTGATGTGGCACATCAGATCTGCATCCTCTACGCCGTTGTCAACGGCTATCTCGCCGACGTCGCGGTGGAAGATATCCACACCTATGAGCAAGAACTCTACAACTGGCTCGATGAATATCAGCTCCCGCTCCTGCAGACCATCCGCAAAACAGGCGCGCTCGATGCTGATGCGGAGCAGACCCTCAAGCAAGCGCTTGAAACCTTTACCTCGCAATTTACAGAATCTCATGCGTAAGGAGGCGAAAACATGGCTGGCGTATCGATGAAGGATATCAAATCCCGCATCAAGAGCATGCAGTCAACCCGACAGATTACAAAGGCCATGGAAATGGTCGCCGCATCAAAACTGCATCACGCGCAATCGCGCGCTATGGCAAGCAGACCCTATTTTGAAACGCTCTATGCCACCATGCACGAGATTGCCGATGCATCGGCAGACTTTGCCTCGCCGTACCTGCGTCAAGCCGAGGGCAAAACACTCTTCATCGTCATCGCAGGTGACCGAGGTTTGGCAGGCGGCTATAACAGCAATGTGCTCAAACTCGCCTACTCGCAGATGCAAGACGGCAATACCACAGTCCTTCCCATTGGCAAAAAGGCTGTCGACTTTTTCCGCACGCGCGGTCTGCCGCTGCTCAGTGAGCACTACGCCGAGGCGGCAGGACTTTCCATTGGCGACTGTTACAGCCTCGCGCGGCTTCTGTGCACGCAGTTTCTTGCAGGTGAGTATCACGCCATACAACTTGCGTATACCAACTTCGCTTCCCTGCTCGTGCAGACGCCCGCTGTGATGCAGATGCTTCCGCTTAAAGTTTCTTCTGCCAAACGCGGCACGCCCAAAAAGTATGTACTCTATGAATCGGGCGCGGAGTCCGTGTTCCACGCCATCGTGCCCGAATACCTCGGCGGCCTTCTGTATGGAGCGTTGTGCGAATCGATTGCCTCCGAGCAGGCATCGCGCCGCATGGCGATGGATTCCGCCACCAAAAATGCCGACGAAATGATCGGTGATCTCAGCCTGCAGTATAACCGCGCAAGACAAGGCGCCATCACGCAGGAGATTACCGAAATCGTCTCCGGCTCCCAGCCTACTTGAAAGGAGTGTTTCTGCCATGTCCCATCCTCATATTGGCACACTCGTGCAGGTCGTCGGACCTGTTCTGGATATCCGCTTTGCAGACGGCGAACTGCCCGAACTGCTGCACGCCATCGAACTTGACCATAACGGCCGCAAACTGACCGCCGAGGTTGCACAGCACATCGGCGATAACCTCGTGCGCTGTATCGCCATGAGTTCAACCGATGGTCTTGCGCGCGGCATGCAGGCCGTCGATACCGGCGCTCCCATCACCGTCCCTGTCGGTGAAGCCTGCCTTGGCAGAGTCTTTAACCTGCTCGGCGAGCCCGTCGATAACGGTCCTGTGCCGCAGGACTGCGAGCGCTGGCCGATTCATCGTGCCGCGCCGAGTCACGAAGAGCAGGAATCGACCACCGAAATTTTAGAAACAGGCATCAAAGTCGTCGACCTCATCTGCCCCTATGCCAAGGGCGGCAAAATCGGTCTGTTCGGCGGCGCGGGTGTCGGCAAAACCGTTCTCATTCAGGAACTCATCTATAACATCGCCACCGCACATAACGGTTACTCCGTCTTTACCGGTGTCGGCGAGCGCACGCGCGAAGGCAATGACCTTTACTATGAAATGAAAGAATCGGGCGTTCTCAGCAAGACCGCCCTCGTCTACGGACAGATGAACGAACCGCCCGGAGCGCGTATGCGCGTGGGTCTTTCTGGGCTGACGATGGCGGAGTATTTCCGCGATGTCGGCCATCAGGACGTGCTTTTGTTCATCGATAATATCTTCCGCTTCACGCAGGCAGGCTCGGAAGTCTCCGCCCTGCTCGGCCGTATGCCGTCGGCTGTCGGCTACCAGCCGACGCTCGCAACGGAGATGGGCGCACTGCAAGAGCGCATCACATCGACCCGCAACGGCTCGATCACCTCTGTGCAGGCAGTCTACGTCCCCGCAGACGACCTCACAGACCCCGCCCCCGCCACCACCTTTGCACACCTGGATGCGACCACCGTTCTTGACCGCGGCATCGCCTCGCTCGGCATCTACCCTGCTGTCGACCCGCTCAATTCCTCTTCGCGCATCCTTGCGCCCGATATCGTCGGACAGGAGCACTATGAGGTAGCAAGAAGCGTCATCGAACTGCTCCAGCGCTATAAAGAACTGCAGGACATCATCGCCATCATGGGCATGGACGAACTGTCCGAGGAAGACAAACTCGCCGTCTCCCGCGCGCGAAAGGTTCAGCGCTTCCTCTCCCAGCCGTTCCATGTTGCAGAACCCTTCACAGGCTTCGAAGGCAGATACGTCCCACTCAAAGAAACCATCCGCGGCTTCCGCGAAATCGTCGAAGGCAAGCATGATGACCTGCCCGAATCCGCCTTCCTTTACGCAGGCACGATTGACGATGTCATCGCCAAAGCCAAAGGAGCGGCAGTATGAGTACGTTCCATCTGCAGATTCTGACGCCTGACGGATTGTTCTTTGACTCTCAGGCCGAGCGCCTTTCCGTCCGCGCCAATACGGGCGATGTCACCATTCTGCCGCGGCATATCAATTATCTCCCCGCGCTCGGCATGGGGCAGGCGCGCGTTACCATCGATGGGCACACGCGCAAAGCCGCCTGCATCGGCGGTATGCTCAGCGTCATGAACGGCGAAGTCCGCCTGATTGCCACCACCTTTGAGTGGCAGGAAGATATCGACTTCGCGCGTGCCCAACGCGCCCTTGAGACTGCGCAGGAGCGCCTTTCGCAAAAAGATTCCTTGAGCAACGACGAAATCCGACTTGCCGAGGCAAAACTCCGCCGCGCGCTCGTGCGTACCTCCTTGCAAAGCAAATAACAATACGCCGAACCGCCAAGGCAGTTCGGCGCTTTGTTTTGACATTTGCAAAAGATGGTGATACACTGAAATAAGAATCACGCGGAGGTTTCTTTATGAAGCTTTTATCGTACTATCTTCAGCTCTTGTCTGACTTTTGCGAGGGCAAGCGCCCGCTTCCGCAGGGCATCGGGCTGAGCGAAACCGACCCCACAAAACGGGCACTTGAACTGCAGAAGCAAATATCTGCCATCGGCATTGCCGATTTTCTGCGTACTTGCGCCAAAGAAGACGGCATGGAACTTTCCGAAGAGGAGCTTGCTTCTTTTAACCTGGAAAACCTTCAAAGCGCCTTTTCTGACGTGCCTGCCGAAGAACCCGAAGAAGCGGAGCCTGTCCGCTCGGAAATCCGCGATATTTACGAGGTTTTTCTCGACAGCATCCTGCTTGATGACGCGCTTTTGCATTACCTCATCGATGTGCTCAAACGCGGCGCGCAGGACGAATTTGCCAAACTCTCGCATGCCGCCGCGCGTACCATCCTCGATATGAACGATTTTCTCGCGTGGCTCGGCAACAAACAGCTCATCGCCCCCGAACCCGAGCAGCTTTGCGCGCAGATTATGGACGCCTGTCTTTCGCGCCTTGCAGAGGAGAGCAACATGGAACTTCTCGCCGCGCTATTGAGCGGTGATGAGACCACGTTCAAACTCTTCCGCTGTGAAGCGCCCGAACTTGTCCACCTACCCGATGCAAGCTATGAATGGTTCTGCACAAACTATCTTGATCAGTATTACCCCGTCCGCTTCGTCATGCGATACAACGGTGTCGTATTCCCCGAAGCGTAGATGAGATCGGAGGAATTATGGATCCTATTTATGTAACCGGCCACCGCAACCCCGATACCGACTCCATCGTCTCGGCAATCGCCTACGCAGCTTTGCGAAACGCCCTCGGCGACCGTGAGTTTGTCGCAGCACGCCTTGGTCACGTCAGTGACGAAACCGCGCTCATCCTCAGCCGTTTCGGCTTTGAAGCACCCGTGCGCCTGCATACCATGCGCACGCAGGTACGCGACCTCGATTACGATACGCCGCCCGCGCTCAATGGTGCCGTCACACTTGGCAGGGCTTGGGAGATGCTCCGCGCAGACCGCGATATCCCCGCGCTTCCCGTCACCACGGACGATGGAAGCCTCTTCGGCATGCTCTCTCCAAACCAGATTGCCTCTTACGATATGAGCAATATCGAAAACACCTATGTCGACCGCATTCCCGTCTTTAACCTCTTGAGTGTGCTTGACGGTAAAATTCTCAATGAGGCAGGAAACCTTGTCGACACCATCTCGGGCGATATCTGCATCGCCCTGCCGCAGAGCAATCAGAACCTGCTCTTCTCGGGCAAGGAGTCCATCGTCATCTGCGGCGACCAGCCCGATGTCGTCGAGCGCGCATCAAAAATGGGGGTCAGCTGTATCATCGTCTGCCAGGCAGAGCTTCCCGAGCAGCTGCGCAACGCGCCGACCGATACCTGCATCATCGCAACGCCGTATGACGCGTTCAAAGCCGCGCGCATGATCAGCCACGCCATCCCCGTCCAGCGCATCTGCCGCACGGATGAAGTGCAGGCCTTCCACCTGACTGACTTCGTCGATGATGTCAAGGAAATCGTCCTCAAAGACCGCCACCGCAGTTACCCCATCGTCGATGAGAACGAAAAAGTCGTCGGCACGCTCTCGCGTTTCCACTTAATTAAGCCGCGCCGCAAGCGCGTTGTCCTGGTCGACCACAATGAAGCCTCGCAGTCCGTTCCGGGGCTCGAGCAGGCAGATATCCTCGAAATTATCGACCACCACCGCCTTGCGGATATTCAAACGGGAACGCCCATCTACTTCCGCAATGAGCCCGTTGGCTCGACAGCGACCATCATCGCCTCGATGTATCAGGAAAAGGGCCTCATGCCCCCTCCCAAACTCGCAGGCCTCATGGCATCTGCCATCGTTGCCGATACCGTCATGTTCAAGTCCCCCACCTCCACCGTGCAGGACCATCGCATGGCAGAGCGTATGGCGCGCATCGCCAATATCTCGCTCGAAGAACTCGGCAAAGAGATTTTCGCCGCCTCGAACTCGGACGATAAGAGCGCAGAATCGCTCCTGCTGTCCGACTTCAAGACCTTCCACATCGCTGACCATGACTTTGCCGTCAGCCAGATCACCTGCGTGGACTCCAGCCGCATGCTCACGCGCAGTGCCGAGTTCCTGTCGGTCATGGAAAAACTGATGGACGAGAACGGATACAGCTTCATGATCCTCATGCTGACCGACGTTCTTGTCGAAGGCTCGTACCTGCTGTACCTCGGCGATGAGGACATCATCACGCAGGCCTTCGGCGTTCAGCTCAAAGACCACGCCTGCTTCCTGCCGAAAGTCGTTTCGCGTAAAAAACAGGTCATCCCCATGCTCTCCGCCCTTTGGGGTTAAAAAACAAAAAAACGCGACCACAATCGTGGTCGCGTTTTCCTTTTCTCTTTTAATCCTCAATCTCGGGGCAATACCCCGCCGCTGGACGCCGTTTGTGCGCGCTGCGAGCGTGATAGCGCTCAATAATTTCGCGGTCGTGGTCGGTCGCCTCGCCCGTGAGAATGTAACGGTCGATCGCCGCATAACTCACGCCCATCTCCTGCTCGTCCGTCTGTCCTTCAAACAGACCTGCCGACGGCGCTTTCTCGATGATAGACTTCGGCGCATTCAGATACCGCAAAAATTCATAGACCTCCGTCACCGTCAAATCGCGGATGGGGTCAAAATCATAGCCGCCATCGCCCCACTTGGTGAAGTAGCCCATAAAGTATTCACTGCGGTTGCCCGTGCCTGCCACAAGGCGGTTTTCCGCCGCACCGATGGCATAGACCGTCATCATACGAAGCCGCGGATTGAGATTCGTCAGCGCCTGCGCGTTGAGGGTCGTCACCTTTTCCAGTTCCTTCACAGCCGCGCGCTTTTGCTCTGTGAGGTCAACGACGCGGTTTTCAATCGAGAACTGCTTGGCGACCTCATCTCCATCTGCCATATCAGAGCCATAGTTCACGGACGATTCACACGGCATCATAATGCCAACGGTGTTCTCGCACGCCATCTTGCAAAGAATGCCGACCAGCGCGCAGTCCTTGCCGCCGCTGTTGCCAAAGACAATGCCGCTCGCGCCCGAATTTTTGACGAGCTCGCGGATAAACTCCACGCGTTTTTTCGTTTCCAGTGCGTAATCTCTCATGCCGTCTCCTCCTGCGCATGCTTTTCTCTTGCCTTTTCAATCCAAAGCACGCCGCACAAAATCAGGAAAATACCCAAAATCTTCTGCAGACTGATTTGCTTGCCGTACCAGATGTAATCGATGACCAGCGCCGCGCTCAAATTGCCGATGAGCGTCAGCACCGTTGAAGCCAAAGCATTGGTCTTCGGCGTTGCCGCGATAATCAGCACCAATGCAACCAAGCCGCACGCGCCGCCAAGATATACCCACGCGGGCACCGAGAAAATATATCCCGGCTGTAACTGATGTCCGTTTCCCGTAAAGAACACAAGCGCAAGGGCGAGAAATGTCGCCTCAAAGTAGTTGATGAGCGCGCCGTTAGCAGGACCAAACACCTTGCCCGCACGCACATTGATCATCTTGTTGACCGAATTGGCAAGGCCAATGAAGAATCCAAGAATATAGTTCATTTCT